>CALFEW010000396.1 GCA_937958365.1 uncultured Chloroflexota bacterium
GATGGTAGACGGCCGTTTCCCGGCCAATACCCGCGCCACTGTCTCGTTCACCGCACCTTCCCAGGGCAGCAGGGCCACGTCGGCCTGCGCCGCTTCATGGAGGGCGTCTTCCAGACGCAGTGGTTCGGCCAATTCAGGGATGCGGCCGCGCCGCGACTGCTCGGCCGCTTCTGTCAGGATGCGCTGCCAACGGTCGGCCTTGTGCGGCGGTTGGGCGACCGTGCGCGCCGTCAACAGCGGCACAAAGCGCGTCACGCCAATTTCTGTGCCCTTTTGCAGCACCCACTCGAAGTTGTCGCGTTTGAGAAGGGCCTGGTAGAGCGTTAGCTGGATGGTTGGTTCATTGGCGGCGGGTTGTTTATGGCGCAGAACGGCCGTTACCCGCCGCCCCACCTCCACCAACTCCGCCTCATACTGCCAACCGGCATTGTCCAGCACCATCACCCACTCACCCGGCTGTAAGCGCAGCACACGCCCAATCTGCTGCGCCTGCTCCGCCGAAAACACAGCCCGGTCGGCTTGAATGTCGGTGACAAAAAAGTGGTGCATATAGAACGTAAAGATGGAAGATTAAAGATCGGACAACTTCAATCCTCAGTCTTCAATCTTCGATCTTCTCAATACAAAACACCAACTCCCCTTCAAACAAAATCTCCGTCGTGGGCCAGGGGTGGTTGGCGATAAGTTGGGCCATAAATTCGCGGTAGCGGTTGGTCAGGTTGCGGCCGCCATGCGTGCTGACGGCCGGAAAAGAGACCACCAGCCAGCGTACGTTTAATGCCTCCAACAACGGCCGTCCCAAATTACCATAGTTACGGGCAAAACGGGGCATCTCCTTCAGGAACAGGGCCACGTCGGCCGTCTCCTGGGGAAAGGTATGGGCCACGTCCTGCACACGGGCCAGCGGCGGCAGCCCTTGCCGCCGGAAATAATGGTTTAAGAAATCAATGCGCGGCTCGTGGATGTCGTAAGCGTAAAACTGGGTGGCGGCGGGCGACAAATCCATCCATGGGAAAGCCAGCGGATTCAGGCCGCAGGCAATGTCCAGCAGGCTGGACGGCCGTCCGGTAATGGCAAAAATCTCGCGGTAAAAGCTGTCCAACAAGGGCAGCCGCTCTCGCGTAGACAGGTGGGCAGCCATAATATCTGCGCAGGCAGCTTTGATTTGCTCCGGGTCGGCGGTGGCAAACACGGCCGTTAACTGCTCCTTCGCCGTCGCATAATCCGGGTCGCCCAGATACGGGGCCATAATGCTGTGCAACTGCGCCCGCACCGCCTTAATCGCCTGCTTCGGCTTCTTGTACCGGTGCAGCGCCGCCACCGCCAGCTCCCGAATCGTCGCCTCGCTGGTATCCGCGTACTTTCTAGATTCTTTCACGGCCGTTACCACGGCCGTTATCTGTGTCTCGTCTATAGTCATAAAAATGGTCAATGGTCAATGGTCAATAATCAATGGTCAACAGTTGGCAATTGACCATTGACAATTAACCATTGACAATTAAAAAGGCCAGTTCACTGGCAAATTCAAAGCGTTTTATCTGCCAGTTACGCCCGGTCGCCCATTGATAAAACTGCGCTTCGTAGTTTTCCACCATGCCCTTATTGCGCCCGCCCAGGCTTTTGGCCGGGAAACTAATCAACAGGTAATGGGCTTGCAGCGAGTCTAACAAACGGGGCACGGCCGTTTTGTCCACCTGCGCCAGTACCGGCAGCGTCTTTAGCAGCAGCGCCAGGTCCACCGCCGCAAAAGCCACCGGCTCGCCCACGTCGGCCACCCGCGTCTCACCACGAATGCCCGCCAGCGTCATAAATT
>CALFEW010000397.1 GCA_937958365.1 uncultured Chloroflexota bacterium
GAGGGAATTTGCGTATGCGGTGTTAACGGTCGTTGTACCCTACGACGAAACCCGCCTGCTAACCGACCTGTCCACTCTGATCGCCGCCGACTTAATCAGCCCTTTAGACGCCCCAGCCCAATCCACCTACACCTTCCGGCACGCCCTGATTCAAGAAACGGCCTATGCCTCCCTGCTGCGGCGCACCCGCCAGGCCCATCACCGGCGCATCGCCGAAACCTACGCCACCCGATTTCCCCAGATCAGCGCCGCACAACCCGAACTTCTGGGCGAGCATTACAGCCAGGCCCAAATGCCCGCCCAGGCCGCCGATTGCTGGTTACAGGCCGGTGAACGCGCGGCCGCGCAAGGGGCCGTGCAAGAAGCGCGCACCTTTTTTGACCGGGCGCTGGCGGCCATCACCCCAGACGATGCCGCCCGGCGCTGGCGGACGCTGACCGGACGTGAAGCCATCTTCTTTTTGACCGGTGATCGGGCTGCCGGGCAGGCTGATATTGCGGCGCTGTTAACGCTGGCCGAAGCCCACGCTAACCCCCAATGGCGCGCCGAAGCCCTACTCCGCCGTCTCAAGCTGCTCAACGCCATCAGCGACTTTACGACGATGCTGGACCTGGCCGACGACGTGATCCACATCGCTGAAGCCGCCAGAGAACCGGGGCTGGCCGCACGCGCCTTATGTCTGAAGGCGGCGGCGCTCACCCATCTGGGCGACCCGGCGGCCCAGGAAATAGCTGAAGCGGCTGTGGCCTATAGCCGGGCCGCCGGTGACGGTTGGGCCACCGCCTACGCTACCGGTACGTTAGCTCTGCACCAGGGATACATAGGTGATTATGCCTGCGCCGCCCATGCGTGGGAGGAAGTGTTGCCCCTGGTGCGCCGCAGCGGCGACCGGGCGCTGGAGTCGCGGGCGTTAAGCAACCTGGGGACGGCTTACCAATATCTGGGCCTGTACGACGCCGCGCGGCGGCATCTTCAGGATGGGATTGCGCTGGGCGAATTGATCGGCGACCGGCAGGGCCGGGCTTATAACCTGCTCAACCTGGGCGGCGTGATGCGCCAACAGGGCGAGGTGACGGCCGCTCAGGACCTGTTGGCGCAGTTGCTTACCGAAGCCGCAGCGATGGACGACGTTAGTTTGCAGGCCGGGACACAGTGGGGGTTAGGCCATCTGGCGATGATGGCCGGCGATTACTCGGCCGCAGCGCGCTATCTAGCTGACGCCTACCAGGCGTATCGGGGACTGGATATGACGGTCGCGGCCGTGGAAGCGCTGGCTTTGCTGGCGCAATGCACGTTGGGTATAGGTCGGGGGGAAGCGGCCGGCGCATATGCGCTCCAGGTCTGGCGCTATCTGGCAACGTATGGCGCGGCAGCTATGGATGATGCCGCGCTGGTGTATCTGGCCTTGATTGAGGTGTTTGCGGCGGTGGGGGAGACGGCCGTAACCGACGGCCCAACTCTGAGCGCAGTGGTTCAGGCCGGGTATGAATTTATCATGGCGCGCGCCGACCGGATCAGTGATCCGCTGTGGCGACAGTCGTTTCTGGAGAATGTACCGGCAAATCGGGCCGGAATCCAGTGGTGGCGTCGTCTGCACCCATCATCACCCACCAAAACCTGACAAGTTTTCGGAAACTTTTCAGGTCGAAACGGCTTGTCATGATTGACAACGCACGCAAAAAATCATAGGATTTAAACACCCGGCGCGATAAAGACGCCGGATCACAAAATAGGTAAAAAAAGAAACAGGCATGTCTTTACACGGATACAACTTCGCAGGGTAATTCCGCCAGCTATAGCCACCTCATCGGGCAAGTGTTTGTCTTGTCCGATGCAGCGCACCGGCGCAGGTGATTTGCCCTGCGTTCACCAGGCAATCCAGCCTGTGTCCGGTGATGGGTGCATGTAGATAGAACCTGATTTCCCAACAGTTTATGAAGGTATAAAACAGGCCACCTGATCACAGGTGGCCTTTTCTGTTCCCGGCCCCGGTCACAGCGGATCGTGGCCGCCTGTCGCGCGCCTCTTTCGTTTGTTCGATTTGTCACGCCGGTTGCTACGTCCTCTGTGAACCGGCGACCGAAACAAAAGCGAACTGAACATGAAAGCAAAACCCGATACCTCTTCTGCCCGCCCGACGGCCGTTCATCCCGGCAATCGGTTGGCTTTTGTTACCCTACTCATGCTAAACGACAACTATCTGCCAGGAGCGCTGCTGCAAGCGTGCCAACTGCGCCGGCAGGCCACGCGGGCCGATCTGCTTTGCCTGATTACGCCAGACGTTTCACCATCTGCCCGGCACGCTTTGGCGCAGTTGTTTGATTTTGTCGTCGAAGTGGCAAAAATCTACGTGCCCCATGACCGGGCGCAGCGCCGACAATATCTGCCCTACGTCTTCACCAAATTACACGCGCTGCGGCTGGGACCGGATGGCGATCTGGGGTTTGCCTATGACAAAGTGGCGCTGTTGGACGCGGATTTGCTGCCGCTGCGTCACTTTGACGATTTGTTGTCCTTGCCTGCGCCTGCCGGGGTGTTGAATGAGCATAAATCACACTTGCTGTCGGCGGCTAACGGCCGTTTCTTCATTCCTTCCAGCGTTACCCGCCAGGGAACCTGGCGCTGGCACCAGATTTATGCGGATTGCCCGCACGGTCAACCCATCCCTGGCTACATCACCGACCGCGTCATCACGGACCCCGGCAACATGGGCATCAACGGCGCGCTGCTGGTGATGCAGCCTTCTCTGGTCGAGTACCGCACCATTCGCCATGACTTGCAGTGTCCGGCTACCCGTCGGCTGGTCAGCAGCCTGTTCGATTGGCCCGACATGCAATACCTGACCATGTTCTGGTCTGGCCGCTGGCACAATGTGGATGCGCGGTACAGCAGTCTGAACGGTTATCCTGACCTGCAAACCCTGTACGGGACGCATTTTGCCGGCGTGAAACCCTGGCAAGACGGCCGTTCCACTTCTCTCGCCTGTTACGCCCGCTACCCGGATTTCCAATACTGGTTCCGCCAATACCGGGAAATGCTCACAGTGTACCATCCTGATTTGCAGCGTCACCGAAGGTTGCGTCGCCTGTTAGAAACCATTACCGCGCTGCTAAAGCAGCCTGTCGCCGATGAACTGGTGGGGTAGGGGGATTCACCTTGTTTTGTAATTTTGGTTGTTTTGGTTTATATGTATTTTATGCTAATACCTATGCGAAAAAGTCCCACAAACGGCCGTTTGTGGCTCCTGACATGTTTCCGCTACTGGCATAATTACCAGTTATCACCTACCATTCGTCAACATATTTACCGACGCTTCCTCAGGGTTTAAACACTGAGGTGCGACGCACCTGCAAACGGTACAGTTGTGGCCTGCTGCTCTGAAAAAAGCGCGTCGCACCTGAACGCTTACTCCTGAGGAGCTGTTAAAGGAACCAAACAATGACCCCAATGCCCCCATACCGCAACCCATCTTTATCCATTGAGGCGCGCCTGGCTGATCTGCTGGCGCGCATGACGCTGGCCGAAAAGTGCGCCCAACTCGGAGGCCCGTTTGTCGCCGAAGAAGATGACGGCCGTTTCTCCCCGGACATCGCCCGCCAACAATTTAAGGATGGTATCGCCTGGATCAGTACCCACCACCGCCGCCGCAATACGCGCCAGACGGTGGCTTTTCTCAACGCTGTGCAGGAGTTCCTGCGCGATGAAACCCGGCTGGGCATCCCCGCCCTGGGCCTGGGCGAAGGGCTGCATGGGTACATGGCCCACGAAGCGACCAGTTTCCCGCAGGCCATTGGGCTGGCCAGCGCCTGGGACGTTGACCTGCACGAGCGTATTTTTACGGCCGTTGCCCGCGAGATGCGGGCGCGTGGGGCGCATTACGTCTTGTCGCCCGTGTTGGATGTGGCCCGCGACCCCCGTTGGGGGCGCACCGAGGAAACCTATGGCGAAGACCCCTACCTCATCTCCCGGTTGGGGGTGGCGGCCGTACGCGGCTTGCAGGGCGAGCGGTTCAGCGGCCAGCCGGAACGGGTGCTGGCGACGGCCAAACATTTTGCCGCCCACGGCCAGCCAGAAGCCGGTACGAACTGCGGGCCGGCCAACTATGCCGAACGCACCCTGCGCGAAGAGCTGTTCGCCCCCTTCGAAGCAGCCGTGCGCGAGGCGGGAATTGGCTCCGTGATGGCCTCTTACAATGAGATCAACGGCATTCCCTCCCATATCAACCGCTGGCTGCTGCACGATCTGCTGCGCGGCGAATGGGGCTTTAGCGGTTTTGTCATCTCTGATGGATGGGGCGTGGACGACCTGTACCGGCTCCATTTTGTGGCCGCCGATGCCGCGGAAGCGGCGGAGAAAGCGTTTACCAGCGGCGTGGATATCGAGTTGGGGCGCTGTTTCGGCCATTTGGAAACGGCCGTAAACGACGGCCGTATCTCGGAAGCAACCTTAGACACGGCCGTAGCCCGAATCCTGCGCGTCAAGTTCCAGTTGGGCCTGTTTGAAAACCCATTTGTCGCCGAAGAAACGGCCGTAGCCGTCACCAACTGCGCCGCGCACAAAACATTGGCCCTGGAAGCCGCGCACAAATCCATCGTCCTGCTCAAGAACGAGGGCAATCTGCTGCCCCTGACCCACGCCAACCTGGGCACGCTGGCCGTGATCGGCCCCAACGCCGCCCCCATACGCCTCGGCGGCTACAGCGGCAACCCCGGCTGCGCCGAATCGGTCCTCGACGGTATCCGCCGCAAAGTCGGCGACACGGTCAACGTTCTCTACGCTGAGGGCTGCGGCCTGACCCAATCCACCCATGACGCCGGCCAGATGTGGTACGACGACGAGATTCTCCCGCCCGACCCAGACCGCGACACGGCGCTGATTGCCGCCGCCGTGGAAACCGCCCGGCAGGCTGATGTGGCGCTGCTGGTTCTGGGCGACAATGAACAGACCTGCCGCGAAGGTTGGTCAGACGTCCACCTGGGCGACCGGGACAGCCTCGATTTACCGGGACGGCAGGAAGCGCTGCTGCAAGCCGTGGCGGAGACGGGTAAGCCAGTTATCTTGCTGCTGTTAAACGGCCGTCCGGCCAGCATCAACTACGCCGCCGCCCACATCCCGGCGATTTTGGAAGGTTGGTATCTTGGTCAGGCCGCGGGCACGGCCGTGGCCGATGTCCTGTTTGGGGATGTCAACCCCAGCGGTAAACTGCCCATCACTTTTCCCCGCTCGGTGGGGCAAATTCCGGCCTACTATTACCACAAGCCGTCAGCGCGGCGTGGCTATGTGTTTGCCAGCAAAGAGCCATTGTTTCCCTTTGGCCATGGGCTGAGCTATACCAGCTTTCATTACAGCAACCTGCACCTGAGCGCCAACCCCCTTCCGGTGGGTGAAACGGCGACCCTGACCGTAGACGTCACCAACAGCGGCGACCGTGTCGGCGATGAGGTGGTGCAGTTTTACGTCCGCGATTTGTTGAGCGACTGTGTCACCCGCCCGGTGAAGCTGCTTAAGGGCTTTCAGCGCATCACCTTGCAGCCAGGTGAAACCCGGCAGGTAGCTTTCCCGGTGGGCCGGGAACAGCTTCAATATCTGGATGAATCCATGTCCCAGACGGTAGAACCGGGGCAGTTTGCCTTGATGGTGGGGGGCAGTTCCCACCACGCCATCAGCCTGACGTTGACAGTTGTGACTGACTAACGGCCGTATCTCCCATTAGCCACTCTGCAGGCGGTCACCGGCCTGACGCTGGCACAATTGGCGTACGTTTGCTGTTCGATTGGCGACTTGACGCTCAAGGTGCAGGGCGGCGCTACGGTTCGAGCGCCGCCCTGCGAGACCGTTCCCCGTTACCCGTTCACTGTTATCTGTCAATTGTTTTGCACTGCCAACAGGCATCATCTGACATTTTCTAAGAGACTGGCGAGTCTCTAATCTCCAGTCTCCAGAAGACACGCCAGCAGATCATACTGCGCCTGCTCGCGGGGGGAAATGGCGCGTTGTACGCTCTGGCGCAGCGCCCGTGAACGCGCCAACAGGGTTACGGCCGTTTCCCTATCCCCCATTTTCTCGGCCAATTCCGCCTGCACCAACAAGGCGCCGGCCATCGGAGCGGCGTCGTCTCGCGCTGCGTAGTGGTCGTGGGCCAGGGCGGCCAGCGAGACGGCCGTTTCATACGCCCCCTGATCCATCGCAATCTGCGCCAGGGTAAGCTGCGCGTCCGGCAGGTAATGGGTGTCCTCCAATTCGGTGAAGATGCGCAAACTCTCCTGCGCCAGGAGAGTGGCCGTCGTTAAGTCGCCCATTTCGCGCCAGACATCGGCCAAATAGTTGCCGACGAAGGCGTTTAACCAGCTATCGCCCGTCTGCCTGGTCTGGTCGTAGGCTTGCTGCAAATAATGCCGGGCGGCTGGTAAATCCAGCGTCTCCTGGGCAATCAGCCCCAGGTGGGCCAGTTCGGAAGCGTGGTCGCCTTCCGGGTAAACGTCAATGCTCTCCATCAACCGCGCCCGCGCCAGGTCAAACTCACCCATGGTGACGGCCGTGAGACCCAGGTTATGCAGCGCCGTGGAAATGCCCAGGCGGTCGCCAAGCTGGCGGCGCAAGGCCAGCCCTTCCTCGTGGTAGGCCAGGTTGGCGGCGAAATCGCCCAATTCCAGGCAAAAGCTGGCCAGGCCGTTGAGGGCGCGGGCGCGCTGCGACAGGTCGGTGGAAGGAAGCTGCAACGCGGCCGTGAGCAGTTCCCGCCCCAGGGCAAACAGGCTGCGCCGATACCAGAACCACCACAGATTCCCGGCAATGGTTACGGCCGTTGCCCCATCCCCCGCCGCCAACGCCCACCGCAGCGCCGCCAAAAAGTTATCCTGTTCGGCCAGCGCCCGCGGCATCCAGACGGCCTGCTCATCACCCAGCAGCCCGGCGAACACCTCCTGGGTGAATTGGGCGTAGTAATGGGCGTGCGCCTGCTGCGTGGCGGCTAATTGGTCGGCGGCGGCGAGTTGTTCCCGAGCGAAGGCGCGCAGGGTTTCCAGCAGGTGGAAACGGCCGTCACTCACCCTC
>CALFEW010000398.1 GCA_937958365.1 uncultured Chloroflexota bacterium
GCCGAGCATGAAGCCGCCAACCGGACCATTGAGCCAGAGGCTAACTGCCGTAATGCTCAACCCCACCATCTCTCCACCCACCATCAGCCGGACAGACAAAAAATAAGAACCAAGATACCCGCCGACAATCCCACCCCACAACAAAGCCAGAACGCCGCCCCACAAACCCTGGGCAATACTTCCTAAAAACAAACCGGCCATCAGACCCACACCCGCGCCCAACAAAGCGCCCAACAAAATGGAACCAACAAATAAAAACGCGCCGGTCGGCAATGAATCCCCTTCTTCACGCTGCACCCGGCTGATGAACCCTACGAAAGCGCCCAACCCAAAACCCAAAACCACGCCAAATACGCCGCCACTGCGCAAATCCAATACATAATTGCCGGGAAAAACGCCAATCGCCCCCACCAAAGCGCCAAGAACAGCCCCCAAAAACAAGCCTCGTACCGTACCTGGATTGTGTGGTAGTTGCTGATAATAGGCGTTAAAAAAAGACAAGAGGATGGGCGCAATCATCAGGGCGCTCAACGGGGCGTTTACGCCGCCGCCCAACAAACCGATAAACACCCCCATGGTTGTGATAAAAACGACATCGGCCAGATATGGCGCTCGACTCAGCCGAGATGTAAGTATGAGGAACGTCCTTGCAGACCAGCCAACGCCCCAGGCAGGCGTTAGCGATCACGAATTTCAAAGCGACAACAATCATCTCCCCTGGCCAGACAATGCGTCTCAACAACGTCAAACGCCCGAAACTCTTTGCCGGTGGCATACGTCATCGCTTCTTGCAAGGAGCCGACGTATAAATGGCAGACCGGCTGGTCGGTGTGTCGGGTGTGGCAGCTTACGCAGGCATAATCGGTAAAAACCAACACGCCATTATGATCCTGTACGTCAATCGAGGCATAGTTTACGGTGTCCATGATGCCCTTACGCACGCCCAACAGCACAGCCCGCTTCCGCAGCTGCTGTGGCAGCACCTTCAAGGCAATCCCGGCCAGACCCATCACCGCCGATTGTTCCTTCACGCCCCAGCGAAATGAGGAACGGCCGATGCGCTGCAACATCCCCTTGCCGGCCCGCCCGGTAAACTGCTCGATGGCCTCGTTGAGCGCCGCGTACTCCTTCGCCAGCACGCCAAATTCCAGATTATTGGGTGGCGGATTGTCCACATAACGCTCCAGACCGCTCAGGCGCAGCACGGCATTCAGGCCGTTGGTTCCCATGACTTCTTCTATACCCTTGATCATTTGCAGCAACATGGCGTTCACATAGGGCGTATCTTCCGCCAAATTCACTTTCTGAAGCTCAGCCATGATTCACCCCTTCTAAATGGCTTTGGACCAGACAGGCAGTCGTTCCCCGGTGGCATAAAACCCAAACTTTTGGTAAAGGTGTTGTGAAGTGACGTTGTCAACCTGGGTATTGAGAGAAACTTGCCGCAAACCAAGACGGCGATACGTCTGGATGGCCTGGGACAGTAAGGCGCTGCCCACGCCCTGCCCCTGGGCTTCGTGGGCAATGGTTAACCGGACCAGGTGGGCGCTGTACGTCGCCCCGGAACTGATCTGATACCCTACAAGACGGCCGTTCCACTCCGCCACGTCAAAACAAAGGACATCCCGCTGCGCCAGAGCCAACGTTTCGCGGCTCAGACGCCACAACGGATCAAAAGCGTCTGTTTCAATCTGGGCCAGCGCCGCAAAATCCGGCGCGCGCACCGGACGAATGACCAGATTGGGCGTTGGCCGCAGGTCTGGCGCGGCCAAATCATCTTTCAGGTAAGTTTCAATTTCGTTGGTGATCTCAAACCCCAAACCCGGCAGCCAGCGATTGGGCCATTCCTGAGTGACGAGCCAACCCAACTGGGTAACGGCCGTTTCCCGCAAAGACGCCTCAACCATCGCCAACATCTCGGCCAGCCACATCTGGCTGTCCTGCGCCTCAGCCACCGCCGCTACACGAATCCAGGCCGCCGGTGGTGGATCCGCCGCCGCCGCCAGACAGGCTACGACGCGCTCTGGCAGGGAAAATAGCTTAGAAAGCAACCCACCCGTATACTCTGCCCCGGCCGGTACAACCACAAAATGAGGCAACCCCAACCAATCCACCGGCAATCGCCAATCCACGTGAATATGACTCACCTCCGCCGCCCGCAAAAGCCGCGAGATTGCCCCCGTATCCGATTTTGTGGCGACGCGCACGGCCGTTCCCTGAGAGTGAGCAGAAGGCCCCTGAGAATGCCAATGGTTTGCGAATTCCATAACGCTATTGTACACTACATGCTCAAAATTCGACATAACCATACAACAGTGATAAGACCATGAATAAACTGGATCGCGACCGCACATTAGAAAACACCCTGGCGACTCTGAACAAGCGCTTTGGCGAGGGTGTCATTATGCGGCTGGGGGATGCTTACCATTTACAGGTAGACGTT
>CALFEW010000399.1 GCA_937958365.1 uncultured Chloroflexota bacterium
AGATATGATGGGCGCATTGAATTGTCCTGAGTGTGGCGCGAAGTTGTTTTTTGGCGGCGACGGCCGTTCCCGCGTTTGCGAGAAATGTGGCTACCAGGAAGCCATCCACAAACAGATTCCCAAGCCGGAAGAGTTGGTGCGTGATTTGCGTTACGCGGCGCAGTTTACCCAGCCGGTTCAGGAGCCGACGGTGTTTCGCAGTAACGTGCGGCTGCTGTTGGCCCAGGCCAAAGGGGCGGTGAACGAGGGGAATCGGGAGGAGGCGTATTTTTGCCTGGAAAAAGTGCTGCACGCGGACGCGGATGATAAAGCGTGCGCCGAGGCGTGGCTGTGGTTGAGCCAGATTTATGATGCGCTGGAAGACAGGCGGGTGTGTCTGGAGCAGGTGATTGCCCATGAGCCGAATAATCCATTGGCGCGACGGGGCCTGGCGATTTTAGACGGCCGTCTGCAACAGGCCGACATCATAGACCCCAATAAGGTGAAGCCAACGGCCGTGCCCGCCGACCCGCAATCTGTGCAAGCGGCGCAGTTTCAATGCCCGCGCTGCGCCGGTCGCATGAACTACACGCCGGATGGCCGGGCGCTGGTTTGCGAGTTTTGCAGTTACCGCCAGGAATTGACCGACGCAACGGCCGTCGAAGCGGTGAATACGTACGGCATTGGTGGCGGGGAGCAAGATTTTATCGCTGTGTTGGCGACGGAGCGGGGGCACGTGCAGCCGGTGGCAATGCGCGCCTTTCACTGTATGGGCTGTGGCGTGGAATTTGTCCTGGGTCCGGCGGCGTTGTCGCTAACTTGCCCGTATTGCGATTCGGTGTACGTGACGGAGGCGGCGGAGACGCGGGAAATCCATCCGCCGCAGGCGCTGATTCCGTTTGTGGTGGGGCTGGATGAGGTGAAGACGGGGCTGCGGGCGTGGTTTAAGGAGAAGAAGGTGGAACGGCCGCGTGTCTCGCCCATCGTCGGGGTGTATGTGCCGGTGTGGACGTTTGACGTGGGCGGGGAGGTGCGTTGGCACGGCCGTATGAGTCGGGGTGATGATTGGGTGGCGGTCAGCGGCAGCAAGCAACTGCTGCTGGACGATGTGTTGGTCCCGGCGACGGATAAACTACCGGCGGCGCTGCTGGATATTTTGCATAGTTATGCGTCGGAGGGGTTGGTGGCCTATGATGCGCGTTATCTGGCCGATTGGCCGGCGGAGCGGTATCAGGTTTCGCTGGCGGAGGCGTCGTTGCGGGCGCGGAAGCAGGTGGTGAACGGGTTAAGGAAACGGCCGTATGAGGTGACGCGCGGTGAGGCGGTGAATGATCTGACGTTTAATTCCAGCGGGATGATGGTGGAGTCGTTTAAGCTGATTTTGCTGCCGGTGTGGATGGTGCATTATCAGGTAGCCGGTGTGGTCTACGACGTGCTGGTGAATGGGCAGAACGGCCGTATCGTAGGGCAATATCCGCAAACGGCCGTAGGCAAGCTGGCGTCGTGGTTGAAAGGGGAATCGTGAATGTCTCCACTCCCAACTATCCACTTCCCACTATCCATTGCTTCACCGCTTCCCAGCGGAAAGTTTCCAGCACGTCGGACCGGTCGAAGAAAAATTCTTCCAGGTACGGCTCAATCTCCATGCGCCAGATGTCCGGCAGGTGGGCGGGCAAATCGGGCAGGAGGAAGTAGGTGACGCCGATGTGGTAGTGGGGGTCGCCGATTTGCTGATTGAGGCGCTGCAGCGTGGCGATGAGCGGTTGGGTGTCGAAGTCAGGATGGGCGCGGCGCAGAATGTCGTAGTTGGGTCGCAGGGGGATGAAGGCGAAGCGGCGGCGCAGGGCGTGGTCCACCAGGGCGATGGAGCGGTCGGCGGTGTTCATCGTGCCCAGCAGGCGCACGTTGGCCGGAATACGGAAACGCCCGCCGCCCGCCAGCGGGATGTCCTGGTCGCGGTATTCCAGCAGATACATCAATTCGCCAAACACAGCGGCGACGTTGGCGCGGTTGATCTCGTCTATGATGAAGACGCTGGTTCCCTGGCGCTGTTGGGCGTGGCGGCAGAATTGGCGAAAACGGCCGTCTACCATGTCATAGGTCAGCGCGCCGGTGGGGGTGGTGAACGGCCGTATGCCCTGCATAAAATCCTCGTAAGCGTAGGCGGGATGGAATTGCACCAGTTCGATCACCCCGTCGCCGCCACCGGCCAGGTGGGCGGCCAGCTTTTGCGCCACAAATGTTTTGCCTGTGCCCGGCGGGCCGTAAAACACGGCCTGCCCTTTGCGCTCGACGGCGCGTACCCAGCGGGCCAGTTCGGCGGCGTCGTAGCCGGTATCGGCAGCGAGGGCGGTCAAACAGTAATCGGGTAGTCGCGTGGTGGCGTCGTCGGGGGAGGACGCCGGTTCGTCCAAGGTTTGGGTGAGAATGGGCGCCGCGCACGCCTCGATGAGGGGTTCCGTGG
>CALFEW010000400.1 GCA_937958365.1 uncultured Chloroflexota bacterium
GCCCAATCCGCGTTCATTCGCGTCCCATTCTCTCACCCCTCCCGGCAGCGTTCAAAGTTGTCCAGGGTGTTGCGCACGTTGATGATGCCTTTGCCGAGAGCCGGGTCGGACACGGCCGTTACCCCGCATTCAATCACCCGCCGCACTTCGTCGGGCGAAAGCTGGCCGCCGCCGCGCTCGATCACCAGGGCCGCCAGTCCGGAAACCATCGGCGTGGCGAAGGACGTGCCGCTCCAGTAGGCGAAGCCGGTGTTGTGTTCTGTTTTGATGACCGGGCCGATCACGGCCGTTGGGCAGTCCTGATCGCCACAGACATCGTTGGCGGGCACGCATTTCGTCGGGTCTTTGTCGTCAGGACGGCCGTCGCCACCCGGCGCGGCCAGATCGCCCCGATTCGAGAAGCAGCCCCGGCCGCGTTCTTGATTGGTTCCCGCCACGCCGATGACCGGCGCCCAATTGGCAGGCAGATTGGCCGGTTCCGGCTGGGGCAGGTTGGCCGAATCGTTGCCGGCGGCGGCCACCACGACGATGCCGGCGCAGTGGGCGGCGCGCAAAATGAGGCGCAGCGTTTGCACCTCCGGCGGCAAATTGAAACCCGCTTCATCCGGCGGCACGCGAATGCCCAGACTCATGTTGATGACCGCGCCCAACACGCCTTCCGGCCGTTGGCCGCGCGTATTGGCTCTTACAAAGTCGAACAGGGCCTCGTTCAACGAAAACAGGTCGCCGACGTTGTTGTCGTTGAGGACACGGATCAATTGGATGTCGGCATAGGGCGCAACAGCGTGCGCCAACCCGGCGGAGAAGACGCCGTGGTTGCTCAGGTCTTTTTGCGCGTTGTCCTCGGTCGGGGTCGGGTAATTTGCCAGTCGGAGCGCAAGCGGGGATGGTTCCACAACCCAATCGAGAACGGCCGTGCTGCGGGTGTTATACGGCGACGTATCAAACACACCAATACGCACGCCGCGCCCGGTTCCCGGCTGCTTTGCCCCCGTTAGTTCGATTTGTTGGAAGGCCCACTGCTTCAGGAACAATTCCGGCGGCGCGCTCTGGCTGTCGGCGCCGGAACTGCCGGTGGGGTCCCAGGGGCTGCCGGTGGGATCCCACGGACTGCCTGTCGGGTCCCAGGGGTGGCCGGAGAGCCAGTTGGGTTCGGCGCGGACGCTGCTGCCACGCCCAACGGCCTGGTTAATGGCGGCGATGGCCTCGGCCACGGCCGTTTCGCTGCCGCTGAGTTGGTAAAGGTTGATGACATACTCAGCAAAATCGGCGTCGGCGCAATCGTTGAGGCAGGCGCGCACATCGGCGTCCAATTCGCTGAAAGCAATGCGGCGCAGCGGCGATTGTTGAATGATGCCTTCAGCCGCTTGCACGGCCGTCGCCACAGCGTCCACCGGCCCACTGATGATGACTTGATCCTGAACGTAAAACGCTTCTGGCGGAAATTTTGGGGCAGGTGGTTCTTCCGGCGGTGGCGATGACGGCCGTTCCGATCCCATCAGCCCGCCGATCAAACCGGCGAGCAGCAGCAAAAGGAACAGCAGCAGCCAGGCCGGCGCATCGAGCCAGATCGCCACGGCAACCACCAGTACGAGTACGAGTAACAGCCCGGGTAATGAACTTTTTTGCATAAAGAATTCCTCCTGATGCGCTTAGAAATTTGACGGCAAGATTGGACCCATCTCAAAGATTGGTCCACTCTCCATGCTATATTTAAACGATGGGTGTGGGGGTTTTCCCGCACGGCCGTTACAACAACCCGGTATCCCCCACCAGAAAGAAGGGCGCCCAAAAATAGGGGTGTTGGTCCAGGTGCGGCAATTGGGCCTGGCGCAGGGCCGCGCCTTTGGTGGCTCCGGCGGCCAGCGCTTCGTAGAAGCTCTGCATCAAGGTGGCGGTGATGGTATCTTCGACAGGCCAGAAGGTGGAGACCAGCGAGGCCGCGCCGGCGGCCAGGAAGGCGCGCATCAGACCCAGCAGCTCGTCGCCGCCGCCGACCAGGCTGCGGCCGGTCTGGCAGGCGCTCAGCGTCACCAGCGACGCTTGCAGGCGCAGGTTGAAAATGTCCAGGGTGGTCAGCCAGCCGTCGGCCAGGGCCAGGCCGGAAAAGAGCGGGTTGTCGGGGCGGAATTCGCCGTGGGTGGCCAGGTGCAGCACGCGGTAATTGGCGGCGCAGCAGCGCAAGGCTTCCAGAGTCGCGTCTTGCTCCAGCAGGACGGTTCCGGCCCAGGCGCGGGCGATGGTTTGGGCTTCATGAGGCGCGTCGGGCAGACGGCCGTTGCCTGAATAACCCACCGCCAGCAGCCCCCCGTCGGCGCATACGGCCGTGCGGCTGTACGCCAGCATACTCGCCGAGGGCAAATAGCTTATTTCAAACTGCGGCAGCAGGTAGGCGGAACCATCAAATAAGGCATGGCAGGGCAGATAATGAAGCGGGCCATGCGGCACGACGATCAGCCGCGCATAGCCATCGAGCAAGGGACGTACCGGCGCGAATAGCTGCTGATATAGTTTGTGCAGCACCCCCTGCACATTGCCGCTGAGGGCAGCACGGCGCGCCGGTGGGCTGTGGGGCACGGCGCGCAGATTCAGCCAGAGCAGTTGCAGCAGTTGTTGGATGTGCGACAGGGTTGTGGGCAGGCGCACGGCGCGAACTTCGCCGCGTGTGACCACAAAGACGACCAGTTGGTCGTGGTGGAGGCTGAAAAATTCCAGCAGCGCCGTATCATCGTCCAGATGGGGTTGGATGGGTTCGGTATGGACCTGCCAGAGGGCGGCGTCTTGGGCATAGGCGGCGTTGCGGACCAGGAGTTTGTGCCAGACGGCCGTAATCTGCCGTTCCACGTCCAACACGCGCTGCCCCATCGCCTGCTGCGCCGCCAACTGCGCCGACGGGTCTTCACGCTGACCGGGCTGTTCGCCGGTGTGCCAGCGGCGATAAAGCCGGTCACGTTCGGCGCGCAGGGCCAGAATTTGTTCCACCAGGGATTGGTCGGCCGGGCTGCGGGCTTCGATGCGCAGGTCCAGCCGGTTGGCCAGCAGGTCGTGGAGGGCGCGAGATTTGGCCCGTTCGGCCACGTTTAGCCCGGCTTCCGGTTGGTCTTGCTCCAGGTAGAGGGCGACCACGTCTTCGTAAAGGCGCATTTTGTCCTGGGCAAAATCGGCGCGGTATTCCAACATGAGACGGCCGTATAACTGCTCCAACGCGGTGATCCCTTTGTGCCAGGCGGTCAGGGCGTCTTCCGGGTGGCCCTGGCGGGCGGCCAGCGTGCCTTGCAGGTGGTAGCCCTGGTGGGTGAGGGTGGGCAGGTTGTGGGCGGTGGCGATGGCCAGAACGGCCGTTACCAACGTCTCGGCCAGTTCGGGTTGTTCCAGGGCCAGGGCGGCCTGCGCGGCCAGCAGTTGGGCGCGGGCTTCGCCCAATGGGGAGTTGTGTTCGCGGTAAACGGCCGTCGCCAGTTGCGCCAGCACCAGCGCGCCGTCGGCCTGCTGCTGATAGAGCAGGGCTTTGGCGATGTGCAGATCGGTGTCGGCCAGGGCGGTGCGGTTGCCTTCTTGCTCAAAGAGGGCGCGCGCTTCCAGCAGGGAAGCCAGCGCCGCCGTGTATTGCCCCAGGCCGATGGCCGCGTGGGCCTCGTTCAAAATGCACTTGCCGATTTCGTAGGGCGTGCCTAACTGGCTGAACAATTCGCGGGCGCGGTGGCATTTTTCCAGCGCTTCGGTGAAGCGGCAAAGCTGGAGGAGGCAGTCGCTGGTGAACAGTTCCACGAGCATGGCATGGCGGGAACGGCCGTCTTGCCCAAAACCTTCGCGGGCGGCGTCCAGCAGGGTCAGCGCTTCGTTGTAGCGGCCCAGGATGAAGTAGGTCATCGCCAGGTTTTGCTGGGCGCGGGCGGCGTCTACCAGGTTGTTGCGCCGGGTGTAGGTGTCTAGCAGGGCTTGATTGGCGCTGATGGATTCGTTGAAGCGGCCTAAATTACGCAGGATGATGGAGCGGTTCATGTCTACCACCAGCAGGCGATCCTGCGCTTCGTTGCCCAACGAGCGGTAGAGGTCGCGGGCCTGATTGAGCAGGTTGAGGGCGGCGGCGTCCTGGCCGAGACGGCCGTGAATGATCGCCAGATTGACGGTGAGTTCGGCCAGGGGCAGCCATTCTTTGGCTTCGCGGAAGATTTGCCCGGCCCAGTGGCCGACGGCCAGGGCTTCGTCGTACTGGCCCAGGTTGGCGAGGGCGTAGATTTTGCCGTTTTGTGACCAGGCTTGCTCCAGGGGGCGATGGAAACGGCCGTAAATGTCCGCCGCTTCGTTATAACAGGCAATGCCCTGCTGATAATCGCCGCCGCCGATGGTGTAGGCGTTGCCTTCGGCGCGCAGCCCCAGAGCGTGAAACAGGCGGTTGCCGGTCAGTTCGGCCATTAATTTGATGAGACCGGCGACGTGCAGACAGCGTTGCAAATCGGTACGCATGAAGCGGTCGGCCTGCATTTTAAACAGGCGGGCTATTTCTTCCTGGGCCGTTGCATCAAAAAACGGCAGATAAACGGCCAGGTGGAGGCGCTGTTTGGTGTTGGACAGGGCGAAAAGGCCGGTCACAAAATCGGCCGGTTGGGGTGGAGCAAACTGGGTGGTCTGTTCAAAGGCAACAGGCAGTAACATAGTCGCTCAATAACGGTCAGATGATGGGTCGTAGTGGTGGTGATGCGGGCAAGAATGTCGCGAAAGTTGTCTGGCTTCTCGTGGAGTCATCAGAGGATAGGCGATGGGTCAACCTGGTTGCGCCAGACAATACCAGTGATTTTATTTATACCGTAAACGGGCGGTTCTATGTGTGAAGTGGTTTACACCGCGACTGTTCGTCTGATGCCCGCCGGATTGTTGCGTGGCGTAGATTGGACCAATCTCCAAGATTGGTCCAATCTAAAACGGTCGTTGGTTTGTTTAGACGGTGAAAGCCTGGACGTGGATTTCGGCGGTCAGGCGGCTGAGGATGAGATCATACGTGCCCGATGGTACGCCAGCGAACACAAAATTGCCCAGTTCGTCTACGGTGGTTTCTTGCAGGCGACGGCCGTCTTGCCACAACTGCGCCTGGAAAGCCAACTCTTCTACGCCGACCACAAGGCCCAAAATGGCTTTGCGACCCGATCTGGCGGGATCGTCCTGGATTTCCAGGTTGAGTTGATAGTCACCCGCTTC
>CALFEW010000401.1 GCA_937958365.1 uncultured Chloroflexota bacterium
CCGTATTCCGTGAGCCGTAGCGCGGTAACTCTGGTGAATGCTTACGGCATACGGTTTACGGTATACGGTATACGGATCACGGTATACGATTTACGCTTGCGGCAGAGGCTTTACCTCTGCAAACAGCAAACGGTATCTATCGCGGTAGAAAATGAACGTGGCTGTCACCAACGAGGTCATGACAAATGCGTGCCCCAGGATGCCGGCCAGGGTGAGCCAGGAGCCATCGTCGGCCAAGAGCAGCAACATCCCCAACAGGTTGCGGATGATGAACACGGCCAACAGCAGCCCTAACACGGAAAACATGTGAACGCGCACCAGCCTCATGCTTTCGCTGGCTGCCTGGACAAGGGAACGGCCGTGCAAAATCAGCCCATGCGGCGCAAAAAACAGATAAACGACCAGCCACAACATGATGACCGGCCCCATAATCAGCGCCAGCGCCGCCAGAGCCGGGCTAACCACATAAAAAAGACGGCCCATAAGCAGCAGCGGCAAATACATCACAAAGCTGAGGGTCAACAGCGCCAATCCCAGAGCCAACAACTGCCCCCACAGGCGCAGCATCTGGCCCACCAGGAACAGCCCGGTGGCTGGCGTCGTAGAACTGCCTTGTTGGCGTACTTCGCGGGCAATCAGGGTGAAGTAGACGGCCGTTAACAACACACCCAGCAGCGTAAAAAGCAAAAACAACCCAAGCCACGCACCGGTGCTATCCAGCTCAATGATGCCGGTCGGTTGGGGCGTCTTCAGCGGCGTCGCGCCCACCATCAGCGCCGGCACGCCAACCAGTGGCAAAGAGAGACTGGTAAACAAATTGGTACGGGGCGCCAGGGCCAAAATTTGCGCGTTCAACTCGGCCATCGCCTGGTCCGCCGGCAGCAGCGCGACAAATCGCTCAATTATTGGCCGGCCACTTAAACGCGGCCCTAACCAAAAGAAACTGTCGAGGATAACCGGCAAAATCAGGAGCCAGAGGCGCTTGCTGGTCAGGTCAAAACCAGCGGCAATCGTTTGCCAGACGCCGGGTAAGGGCGTCGTGTTTTCTTTCTTTCGTATCATCATTTT
Organism: uncultured Chloroflexota bacterium; assembly: GCA_937958365.1. GTDB lineage: Bacteria > Chloroflexota > Anaerolineae > Promineifilales > Promineifilaceae > Leptovillus. The sequence continues at coordinate 1,069 of CALFEW010000401.1, forward strand.
AACTGGTTAATTCTACCACAAACGTTCTACCGAGGCGAAAAAAGACGGCCGTTCCACCACTGGCGGAACGGCCGTCTTCTCTAACACACATCAAACCTGACAGGTCTGAGAGACCTGTCAGGTTTTGCCGATTACATTACTTGTTACGACGGCGCATGGGCAGCATCCCCACCAACATCACCGGCATTGCCACGACCGCCAGCAAGGGGGTAACGGCCGTTGCCGCTGGCGCAGTCGGTTCAACCGCCGCGCTCAGAACTGTTTGCTTGGCAATGACCGGGAAGAAGTAGGTGTACGTTTGCTGCACAACAAACACGGCCGTTGTCCGTCCCGGAATCGTGAATGTGCCTGTCGCCGGGTCGAAGGTGGACTGCTTCACCACCTCGTCCACCGAGTTGGCCTGCACCGGATGCAGCGTCAATTCCTGGTCTACCCAGGTTGTGCTGCTGATGGTTTGGGCTTCGTCGTTGGCGTTGAACAAGACCACGATCCAGTCGTGGCTGGGGTCTATATCGGCAATGCCCGCGCCCACGTCGGCCAGATTCATGACGATGAGGCCCGGAATCTGGTCTGGCCCAACGTTTTCATACGTCAGGCGCGATTGCACGTCAACGGCCGTTTCCAGCCGGAACAACGGCGAACTGGTGCGAATCGCCAGCCATTCCTGATACATAGCCGCCGAATGGGCGATGTCGGCGTTGGTCGGTTCCAACGCCGGATTGCTCAACAAGGGTTCCATTACAAACCAGTTGGCCGAATTGACCCCGGCCACCGGCAGCCCAGCGCCCCAGTTGTTGCTGGCATAGGTGAAGTCCAACTTGTTAAACCAATCACCGGAATTGTAGCTGTCCCGATCCAACGACTTGGAGCGCAGCAGGTCGCTGCCCGCCTGATAGAACGGCACGCCCTGGCTCAGCGAGACGATGCTCAGGCCCATCTGCTGGATGCGCACGCGGTCGCTCATCGTCGTCGTCGTGGGGCTGGCATAAGCGTTGATGTCGTACAACGTCTGGTTGTCATGCTTGGAGATGTAGACGATCTGCTCCTGCGGATCGGCCGTGTACCCGGCCGGTTGGCCGTTGTAATCCACCTCTGCGCCTGTCACCAGGTTGCCGTTGCGGTCCACAAACTCGTAATCCGCCAGGTTGCCTGCCAGCCCAACCCGAATCTGGTCAGACAGCAGCAGCAGCCGGGCCAGAGCGTCACCCTGCGGATGCGTGTTGGGATCATAATACAGGCCATTGGCAAAGCCCTGATTTTGCAGGTCCAAACCGCTGGCAAACGGGCTAGGCCCACGCACCGCGTCGCGCAGCCGGTCGCTGAATGTGCCGATGCCGGTTCCGGCCATGTTGAACTGCGTCGCGTTCTCGCCGCGAGCGTTGTCCGCTACTTCGCCAAAGTTCCACCCCTCGCCGTAGACGTAGATGGCGCTGCCATCCACGCCGTCGTTTTCCAACGTCAGGGCGTCCAGGGCGGCGCGTACGGCCAGCATGTCGTCTTTCATGTGGTGGCCCATCAGGTCGAAGCGGAAGGCGTCTACCTTGTAATACTTGGCCCACGTCACAATGGAGTCCACCATGAGTTTTTCCATCATGTCGTGTTCGGTGGCCGTATTCTGGCAGCAGGTGCTGGTCTCCACGCTGCCCACGTTGTTGAGCCGATGGTAATAACCAGGTACGACCTTGTCCAGGACAGAATTGCTGCTCTGGCCGGAGGCGTTGGTGTGGTTGTACACCACGTCCATCACCACGCGCAGGTCGTTTTGATTCAGCGACTGCACCATTTCCCGGAATTCCAAAATGCGCATGGTTCCGGTAGGCACGGTGCTGTAGCTGCCTTCGGGCACGGTGTAGTGGAAGGGATCGTAGCCCCAGTTGAAGGCGTCGGTATCGGCAACGGCCGTAACCGCTGCCTGCTGGTCTTCACTGGCCGGACTCATATCCGCGCCGGTGAAGTCCGGCTCCTGCCAGGTGGACTTGTCTTCGTTGATGGTGGCAATGTCGAACACCGGCAGCAGGTGCAGATGGGTCAGGCCCGCCGCCGCCAGGTCACGCAGGTGCAACATGCCATAGCTGTTCATGTAGGTGAACGCTTTGTACGTGCCCCGATCCTGCGGCAAAACCAACGGGTCGCTGACGCTGAAGTCACGCACATGCACTTCGTACACGGTGATGTCTTCCGGATTGACCAGCGGCGGTTTCGCCAGCGCGTCCCAACCCACCGGTTCTAACGCCGCATCTTCCAGGTTCACAAGCTGGCTGCGCGTGCTGTTCATCGCCAGCCCATACGAATACGGGTCGGTGACGATGTTGTGTTCCACCTGCCCCGTGCTGTGGACATACACTTCCACATCATACAGGTAATACTTGTTCTTCCAGTTGGGCGGCCCGACCAGACTCCATACACCGCTGTCCGGGTTCAGGCTCATGGTGTAAGTCACGCTGGTTGTTGCCGGATCGGCGTCGTCGAAGAGATGCAGCGTGACGGATTTGGCGGTAGGCGCCCACAACTTCAGCGCCGGCGTGCCGCCCACCCAGACCGGCCCCAACTGCTCGCTGTAAGCCTCGGCCACGTACAAATCATCCAGCACGCCGGGGATTTGCAACCCGGTGGCGTCTACCAGTTCCCCACCGGCAAAGGCGGAGACGGCAATCTGCCCCTTTAGCAGTTCGGGCACGTCGGCCACGTCGGCCGCATCCAGCTCCCAGGCCGGAATTCCGGCCAGATGCGGGAACTTGGCAGCGATGTCGCCGGTGATCACGCCATTTTGCGTCAGCGTGTAGACCGTGCCACCGCTGATGCCGTTTTCGTCCAAGACCAGGCCGCCGGTCGGGGCGGCGTGCAGGAAGACCTGATCCGCGGCTACCAGCGGACTCCAGCCGATGGTATTGGCGCTGAGCCAATGGGCCATCTGCTGCTCAATATTGCCGATGGTCGCGCCGGAACACACCTGATTGGCAATTGAAAAAGCAACAGGTTCAGAGGTGATCTGGCGGCGGATGCCATTTTCGTCCACCACGTCGCCGTTCACAATCCAGATTTCGTAACCGAGGTTGTTCAGGTTAAGCGATT
>CALFEW010000402.1 GCA_937958365.1 uncultured Chloroflexota bacterium
ATCCTTGTCTGGTTGACTGTCGTTGGTGTAATTGTCCGGGCGGTAAAGCCCCACGAACCCCAGGTCTTCAACGGCCGTTACCAACCGCTGCCAGCGCGGCCAATTCAACCCATCCTGACCCTCAATCATAATCGCCAATTCGATCATTGTGCCTCCAAAAAACTGGGAGCGCGGACGTCTCGTCCGCAGCAGGGGACGCCTGCGCCTCAGGGCGTTCAGGCGTCAATCACGAACAGTTGGTACAAAAAAGCCACTGACCACCGGCTTCACACCGACGGTCAATGGCTTTTTCCCGTAAACGGCTCACGGAATCTGAATGACGGCCGTTACGCTTAATTTTTGTTGATGTGGGGCAAAATCTGCGCCACCAGGCGATCTTTGGGCATCGCGCCCACAATGCGGGCGACCACTTCGCCATTTTTAAACACCATCAACGTCGGAATGCCGGAAATACCATACCGACCAGGCGTCATCGGGTTTTCATCCACGTCCATCTTGGCTACTTTCAAAACGCCGTCATACTCTGCGGCAATTTCTTTTACCGATGGGGCAATCATGCGGCACGGGCCGCACCATTCTGCCCAAAAGTCTACCAATACCGGCTTGTCAGATTCCAATACCTCTGCCTGAAAAGCAGAATCAGTTACATTAAAAGGATCAGCCATGATCAAAGCTCCTTACAGATTGTTTTATTGCAATTGCTTAATAGACAGCACCAACTGTGATATTCTTACCCGTGAGTTTAGCGGAAGCAAAGTCACTGTCAAGATGCAAACACAGGCTCTGATGTTGATCTAATTCAAACAGGCCGCCCCGTTGCATCCCTGGCAAGGAGGGTTACAATCGTTTTATGGAGCAATTACTCATCACCAACGGCCGTCTCGTCACCTGGGGAGCGGCTAACGAAATTATTCTCAACGGTGGGCTGCTGCTGCAAGACGGCCGTATCGCCGACATGGGCGACAGCGCCGCTCTTAGCGAACAATATCCCAACGCCAAACGCTTAGATGCTCGCGGCCAACTTGTCATGCCCGGCAACATCTGCGCCCACACCCACTTCTATGGTGCATTTGCCCGCGGCATGGGCATCCCCGGCCCGGCCATGAAAGATTTCCCAGACATCCTGGAGCGGCTGTGGTGGCGATTGGATCGCGCCTTGCTGGACCTGGACGTGCAATACAGCGCTCTGGTTTGCCTGGTGGACGCCATCAAACACGGCACAACCACCCTCATAGACCATCACGCCAGCCCCAACGCCATCAACAACTCCCTGGACCAGATCGCCGACGCTGTGGAATTGGCCGGTGTGCGCGCCGCCCTTTGCTACGAAGTGACCGACCGTAACGGCCCGGCCGGGGCGCAAGCCGGCATAGACGAAAACGTGCGCTTCCTCCACTCGCTCAAAGAGCGCGGCAGCGATTTGCTGGCCGGGACCTTCGGCCTGCACGCCTCCCTCTCCCTCAGTAACGATACTTTGGCCGCTTGCGTAGACGCCGCCAAAGACCTGAACATTGGCTTCCACGTCCACGTCGCCGAACACGAAGCCGACGAGTACGATTCCCTCTACAAATACGGCAAGCGCGTCGTAGACCGCCTGGCCGACGCTGACATCCTCGGCCCCAAAAGCATCGTCGCCCACGCCATCCACATTGACCCCACCGAAAAAGCGCTGCTGCACGAAACGGGAACCTGGGTCACTCACCAGCCACGCAGCAACATGAACAACGCCGTTGGCGCATCTGACATCGAAGGCATGATGCGGCTGGGCATCCCCGTCTGCCTGGGCAACGATGGCTTCAGCAACAACATGTGGGCGGAATGGAAAGCGGCTTATTTCTTGCACAAACTGGCCCACCACGACCCGCGCCGGGCCAACGGCGCCGACATCGCCCAGATGGCGATCTACAATAACGCCGCCCTGGCCAACATGTTCTGGCCCCAGGCCACCGTTGGCAAACTGGCTGTTGGCGCGGCCGCCGACGTGATCTTTGTAGACTACCACTCCACCACGCCGCTGAGCGCAGGCAATTTGCCCTGGCACATCATCTTCGGCTTCGAGGCCAGTATGGTCACGACGACCATTGTGGCCGGCAAGGTACTTATGCAAGACCGCAAACTGCTTACCCTGGACGA
>CALFEW010000403.1 GCA_937958365.1 uncultured Chloroflexota bacterium
GCAGTTGGGCGTAGAGGATGATGACGGCCATGACGTTGTTGAAGTCGTGGGCGATACCCGCGGCCAGTTGGCCGACGGTCGCCAGCCGTTCCTGGATTTGCAGATATTGCTGCCGCTCGTGGCCTTCGGTGACATCGCGCAGCAGCAAGACCCAATCGCTGATTGCGGCGTTGGGCGTGATGGGGCGGGCCAGCAGCTCGAAGTAGCGGTCTTCTTGCTCTATGGTGTGGGAGGAACCGTTGTGGGGGGGAAGGAGAAAGTGGTGGAGGGCACGGCCGTTTATCATCTTCACCTGGTTACCCAGACCACACCCTGACAGATCATAGATCAACTGCTGTCCCAACGGATTCGCCAGTGTCACGCAGCCCGTTTCATCCAGCAGCACCACCCCTTCCGGCATGGTGTCCAAAATATGCTGCAAACGCTGCACCTGCACCAGACGCTCGGTTTCGGCCTGTTTGCGCTCGGTAATGTCTTGCACTGCACCTACCAGGCGGATTCGTTGCGCGGTTGATTCTTCTGGAACTGGCCTGATATGATCCTGAAGCCAGCAAATGTCACCATTTTTGCAGCGGATCGGGTATTCTAAGATGGTTGTTTCTGTCGAGGATATTGTGGGCTGATGTTTGAAAGCCTCCTCCCAATCTATGGCGAGTAGGGAAACAAACCCACCGGGCATGGTCTGAATTTCCTGGAGTGTATAGCCCGTGATCTGTTCAAACGCGCCGCTGATCCAATCTGTTTGCACAGAGCCATCCGGTAATCGCCAGCCCGTATAGACATAATCGGACATCAGGCTCGAAATCATGCGGTGGCGTTCTTCGCTAAGACCTAGCGCCTCTTCGGCCAGTTGCTTTTCGGCCGCTCGCTGGATCGAGAGTAAGACCTGCTCTATGTCGCAGGGCTTTTGGAAATAGCCAAACGCGCCAATTTGAATCGCTTCGATGGCTGAATTTTGGGTGGCATGGCCGGTCAGCAAAATACACTCGGTTTTGGGGGTACGCGCCTTGATACCGCGCAATACCTCCAGGCCGGATATATCGTCTAGCCGCAAATCAATCAGGGCTACGGCCACGGGGCGCTTCTCGATGAGCGCCAACGCCTGGCGGCCTGTTTGCGCCAGATGAGCTTTAAATCCCTTGACTTCGAGAATGTCACTCATTGTCTTGAGGAGGTTAATGTCATCATCTACGATCAAGATGTGCGGCATCTCGTTGTTCATAATGGATTTACTCCCACATGTTTAACTTGCTCTGGGGTGTTCCAGAGGTTTCATGAGCGTGGCGTGCCCCACAAGGCTCAATAGCTATTTTTGAGCAGGCTCCGTAGACATTCCAGTTGGACCTGAGCTAACGTTTGCAGCAGTTTGGGGATTTCCAGCGGCTTATAGAGGCAGGTATACGCATTGATTTCCAGAGCGCGCTGGATAACGGCCGTCATTTCTTGCCGGTAGCCTGTTACCAACAAGACGGGCAAAACCGGGTAGCGCTGCCGAATCTCCATGAGTACATCCAGGCCGTTGATGTCGTTTAGTTTCATGTCGAGCAGGATCACCTGGACATCGGCAGCCATCTGTTCTACGTCTGTATGCGGATCGGTGATCGGCGCGACGCGAAAGCCGCGACGGGTGAGGATGTCTCCCAGCGTCTGACAAAAGTCTGAATCATCGTCCACGATGACGACGGTGCGATTTTTAGCCAGTGAGCTTAAGAAGGCCAGGAGTTGGTTCACATCCAGCGGTTTGTCGAACACGCCTACCACGCCATCATCGAGGCTCTGATGGATAAGTTCGGTGGCGGCATAGGCGGTCATCAAAAGGACCGGGAGGCCGGGTTGTGCCCGCCGCATCTGTTGGTGAAGTTCTATGCCATTCATGCCGGGCATTCGGATGTCGGTGATGACACAATCAAAGAGCATGTTGCGGATTTTGGCGAGGGCATCGTAGCCGGAATAGGCTTCCACTGCTTCATATCCGGACAAGGAGAGGATGTCGGCCAGCGTGCGGGTCATGCGCCGGTCATCGTCTACAATCAGGATGCGTAAATCTTGGATCATATAGGCTCCTTGTACAGGGGCAGATATACGCTGAATGTACTACCTTGTCCCTCTAAACTCTGTACTTCAATTTTACCACCGTTGGCTTCGGCCAGTTTCTTGCTGACGGCCAGCCCTAAACCGATACCTTTGCTTTTGGTGGTGAAGAGTGGCTCAAAAAGTTTCGTCATGTTTTCAGATGAAATACCGGCGCCGGTATCGTGAATCTGAATGCACATCATACCATCTTTTACGGAGGCCGAGAACGTCAGTTTTCCACCCTGGGGCATCGCTTGATAGGCGTTGATTAGCACGTTGCCGAATACCTGACTGACGTGACCGGGATCGGCGTATATCGGCGGTAGATCGGCGGGAATTTCCAGCACGGCCGTTATATCTGACGGCGCCGGGAAGCGGGCCAATGTCTGGTGGATGAGGTCGGAAACGGCCGTTTTTTCACGCTCCAACGACTTAATCCGGGTGAAATCCAGCAGGTCGGTGATAATTTTGTCACAGATGCGCGTCTCGTTTTCAATGATCTGCAAATACTCCCTGACCTTGTCACTGGCGTCTGTCTGTGTCAACTTCAGGAAGTAGATCGCGTTGGAAATGACGCCCAGCGGGTTACGCAGTTCATGGCCCACGCTGCCGGCCAACTGCCCCAAAACAGCCAACCGCTCCTGACGCATGAGTTGTTCCTGGGTGTCGCGCAGTTCATGGGTGCGCGCCTGTACGTCAGCCTCCAGGCGCGTCGAATACGCCAGCAGCGCATCTTCGGCCTGCTTGCGTTCCGTAATGTCACGCACAAAGACAGATACGCCGATGATCTCGCCATCTTCTGTTCGTACCGGATGGTGGGCTATTTCATAAAATCGGCGGGCAAATGTCTCTTCACCGGAATAGGCCAGTTCAGTAGGGGTTTCGCCGTTCAAGGCCAGGTCGAGGTTGCGCCTGGCGGTCGGCCAATCTGGCGAGTTGCTTTGGTAGTCGGCCAGACTGCCGCCAATCTGGATTTCGACATTGTAAAGCGCTTTCATGGTGGCGGCATGGGCGTTGTTAAAACTGGTATAACGATAGTCGCGGTCGAGGGAGAAGATGGGCGTATTGGCGCTTTCGAGGATGGCGTTGAGGGTGGCGTGTTGTCTTTTGAGTCTGTCTTCGGCCTGTTTGCGATGGGTAATGTCCAGGTTCACAACCACGCCCGCACTGATGTTACCGGTTTCATCCAGGACAGGGGTCGCATAATTCAAAATGATCTTCTTTTGGCCGTCAAAGGTATCTATTTCCAGCATTTCATCCAGGGTGGTAATGCCTTCGTTGATCGCGCGTGCCAGCGCCCACTCGTCGGGCGTGATTTCATCGCCGGAAGGCAGGCGGCGCGCGCGGAAAACGCCGTACTGTGCCTGTTCCACCAATGGCTCTGCCCCCCAGATCTCCTGGCCTTTCTGGTTGCTGCGAGTTAAACGGCCGTTCCCATCCGCCATCCACAACCCCACCGGGAGAATGTCAAATATCTTACTGAGCAAGTTTTCGCGCTGGCGCAGCGCCCCTTCACTGGCGCGCAACGCATCCAACGTCCCCATTTGCGCCTGGAGATAGCTTAAGCGCTGCTGCCGCCAAACCAGCGCCAGCCCCAGGCCAGCCAGGGCAATGAAAGCGCCAATGAAAAGCACCGTCTGCCACAGGCGTTCCCGCAGCGGGGCGTACACTTCGGCCACGTCCATGCGGGCCACCAGAAACCAGGGTGAATCGGGGATAGCCCGCACGTCGGCGACCACCTGATTGCCCCGATAGTCTGTGCCTTCCATGATGCCTTCATATCCCAAGACGGCCCTTACGGCCGGCACAGTTTCATTATCGAGCGATATGCGCAAGTTAAGAGCGGCGTCGGGATCAAATCTTAGCGAATTCAGGTAGAGGGCATCGTTGCCATCCCGTCGCACCAGCAAAGTTTCGGCGGTGGCGCTGGGCAGAGGCCACTGGCTGATGAAGGGATAAAGGTAAACATTGGGATCAATCTGCAAGACAAGGACGCCCAACGGACGATTGTTATCTTGGGCAGCGAAAATGGGGCTTAGGATAGCCAGATGAATGGGGCCAGTTGGCGTGTCGCGGTGGAAATCTACAAAAATCACCTGCCGCGAGGCCAGGGCGGCGGCCGCTTGTTCGGTTACAGACGCCGTAATCGGTCCAGGCACGGCAGGAGAGGATATTTGCTCCTGGCCCTGAGTGTCCAGCAGAAAAATTCGGTCATAGTGATAATATCCTTGGATGGTATCCAGCCAGACCTGAAGCTGTTGTCGCGCCGGGGCATCGGCAGGCGTTTCCAGCGTGTGTTGTACCAGATCACTGAAGGCCGGATTTTGGTAGAGGATGCCTGCGTCGCCCAACCGCTCTTGCCGCCAGGTGACTAACCCGGCTACCTTCAACTCGGTGATGGCGGAAATCTGATCTTCTACCTGTCTGCGGAAGCGAGTTTCGTAAACCTGGTAAGAGAGGGAGCCGGTAACAACAATGCCGATCACCGTGAGGACGAAGATGAACAGGAACAGGGCCAGGGTGTGTTTTTGCTGAGTTTCCAATGACTGGGTGATGGAATCGGCGTCTGTTGGCGGCGTTTTTTTGAGGAACTGGAAGCGGAAAACGGCCGTACCAATCAACAATCCCCCCAGCGCCATGCCCTGTGCGATAGGGTTGAATTGGGCTTGCGGATTTAAATTGAAGGTGGGAATGAGCGAAAACACAAGGGGGATCAGGGTTCCGACGGCCAACAACAATGCCTGCGTGCGATAGAACCGCGCCTTGCGCCAGGCTACCGTAAGCAGCAGAACCATGCCGATGAACACCGGGATGTAGCTGTAAAGCGTATGCACCCAATACCAGGGTCCGGCGATGCGCGCGCTTGTGTAGGCGATCCAAAATGGACCGCTCTGGCGAAAAGCCACCTCTTGCTGGACCCACCATCCATGACGGCCGTTGGTCCAAACCATGATCTGAGTGATAGCCGGAATCACGAACATCGCGGCTATCAACCGTTTGGCGAGCCATTGCTCGCGGCCGCTGTATGCCAGCGCAAAAATCAGCCACAAAACCGACCCGAACGCCAGCGGGGCAAAGCGCAAGTTGAACCAAAAATGCGCCTGTGCCTGCGTCTGGCTCAGCATGGAGAACGCCTCGGCCAGGGCCAGAGCGCTTTCATTCAGCATCAGCCACATAAAGGGCAAAGCGCTCCGCATGTGGCGCTGCTTCCAGGCATACCAGGTCAGAAAGCCCATCACCGCAGCGGTAATCAGGATGGAAATGAAGTACACAGTTGTCTGCCAGGTCATAGAAATGCCTCTACCCTTTTATACCTGTAAAGGCCATAAAGCAACATAGTAATCATCTAAGAACAACTTCCCGTTTTTTAGATTGGACCAATCTTGGAGATTGGTCCAATCTGCGCCACGTAATTTTTAGACGGTTACATAATATGACCATACTCAGTATCACGTTGATTTTTGCAACTATGTCTCTCTTTTGCCAAAGCCACCATTTCCTCTCGTATAATGACAGAAATTAGACAGTTATACTTGTAAAGGTCAGTAATCCCAATGATGTAGCCGCGAAATCCTTTTCGCGTTCGCGCAGGGTGTATCAGAACACGATGATGAAACCGCGGCTACGAAACGAACTACGGAAAAACTCTGGCCAACCAACCAATATAAGGAGCAGAAAACGATGAAACTGAGCGATTATAATGAGTTTAACGGCCGTCATTGGGAGACGGGGAGCGTGCGTAATTTTTGGGCATATCGAGGCGTGAAAGCGCCCCATACCGGCGCGCCCTTCTCCGAAGCCTTTCTCCTCGGTGTCAGTGGCGGTATTGTGATGGGTTACTTCCCTTTTGCCTATGAAGGGTATGATCCTGAAGTCCATATCCTCACCCGCAACACCTTCGATCCGTTAGACACCATGCTATCACGCCTGGGCGTGGTGCAGCACATCCAGCAGACGGCCAGCGCCGAAAAAGGGCTGCGCAACCTGCAAGAAGCGCTGAGCGAGGGGACGCCGGCCATCGTCTGGGCCGATTTGTTTAGCCTGCCCTACAATATCTTGCCGCGTGACGATGAGATGTGGGGCATGTTTCCCCTGCTGGTCTACGGCTACGACGAAGCCGCCGACACCGTCTGGATTGCCGACCGGGCGCAGGTCCCGCTCACCATCTCCACCGCCGAGCTGGCCGCCGCGCGGGCGCGGGTGAAAAAGACAAAATTCCGACTGGTGACGTTGGATCCACCGCAGCCGGAGAAATTGAAAACGGCCGTACAAGCCGGCCTCTGGGATACCATCAAACTGTTCACCGAAAAGCCGCCCAAAGGTTCGCGGCACAATTTTGGGTTTGCCGCCTACCGGCATTGGGCCGAGATGCTGGTGAAGCCCACCGGACGTGGCAGTTGGGCCGCCGAATATGCGCCGGGGCGCGCCCTCTATGCCGTCCTCACCTCCGCTTTCACCGACATCGCCCTCTTCGGCAAGGCGGATTGGGCCGACCGCGACCTGTACGCCGACTTTCTGCTGGAGGCGGCGGCGCTGTTAGGCAAACCGGCGCTTGCGGACATCGCGCCGCAGTTCCGCGCCAGCGCCCTGGCCTGGGCCGAATTGGGCCGCGCTCTGTTTCCCGACGACGCGCCGCTGCTGGGCGAAACGCGAGAATTGCTCCAACGCCGGCATGATGTATTCCGCACCCAGGGCAGCGCGGCCCTGGCGGAAATCGAGGCGATAAACGGCCGTCTCGCCGCCATCAAACATACAGTTGCCCAGGAATTCCCACTATCATCAGCGGAAACGGCCGTGCTGCGCCAAAACATCCGCGCCCACGTCCTGACCATCCACGACATCGAAAAAGAAGCCATCACCACCCTGCAAGCCATCCTGTCCTGAACCATACCGCATCTTTCACAGCTTCTTAATGGTCTT
>CALFEW010000404.1 GCA_937958365.1 uncultured Chloroflexota bacterium
AACATGGCGGTGGATGTGCAGCAGGTGGTCGGTGCTTGGCCGGAGCGCTTATGGCTGATTTTTTCGCACATTCATGACCAGGAAGATGTTAAATTGATAGAAGCCCTGGCTCCAGTTTATGCTGTGCAGGCTTCACAGGCTGCCGAAGGCGCTTTGGCCGTGCTGCTGGTCAGGCAAGACATGCCGTAAAGCGCGGGTGTACGGCCGTGTTGACCGCACCGCAATGACGATATGAAGAAACCATACCAAACCACATCAAGCCAGATCGTCTGGTCTTGTCCCTGGTACAGCGTGCGCCAGGATAAAATTATCACCCCAGACGGCCGTCCTGGGGTCTACAACGTGGTCATGACCCGGCCGGCGGCCTGGGTTATTCCCGTCACCGACCAGGGCGAAATTGTGCTGATCTATACCTACCGCTACACGGTAGATGCCTGGTGCTGGGAGATTGTGGCCGGGGGCCTGGAACAGGGGAAAACGCTGTGGGAAACGGCCGTTGCCGAACTTCGTGAAGAGATTGGCGGGATAGCCACAGAATGGCGCTTCCTGGGCCGATTTTACACGGCCAACGGCTTCTGCGACGAAGAGAGCCACTTCTACCTGGCGACCGGCGTTGCCCTCACCGCGCCGACGGCCCATGAGTCTACCGAAGTGTTGGAAATCCACCGGCTGCCCATCGCTGAGGTGCTGCGGATGGCTCGCGCCGGGGAAATCACCGACAGCCCGTCGGTGACGGCGCTGCTGCTGGCCGAGCCGCTGCTGCGGAAAATAGAGTTGTCAAATCTTTGAGATTTGACAACTCTAAACCTTTTCATTCGTGGTGGTGGCCTAAACCACGCATAAAGTATCCTGAGTGAAACCGAAGGAATAGAGAGGTTGTACCATCTCCGTGTCCTCCGTGCCTCTGTGGTGAATGGTTACTTGTAAGGAAAAATTTAATGCCCCAAAAACCAACTTCTGTGCCCGACGAACGTGGTAAATTTGGCCCCTACGGCGGCCAGTTTGTGCCGGAAACCCTGATGCCTGCCCTGGAAGAATTGATCCGCGCTTACGACGAAGCGCGTCAGGACGTGGGTTTCATGGCTCAGTTTGATTATTTGCTGCAAAGTTATGTGGGACGGCCGTCGCCCATCTCCCACGCCCGCCGCCTCAGCCAGCAATTGGGCGGCGCGCAAATCTACCTCAAGCGGGAAGACCTCAACCATTCCGGTGCGCATAAAATCAACAACGCCCTGGGGCAGGCGCTCCTGGCGCAGCGCATGGGCAAACGGC
>CALFEW010000405.1 GCA_937958365.1 uncultured Chloroflexota bacterium
GCTTTCTCACCGGCGAAGATGTGCCCGTCGGTCAGATTGGCGAACTGGTGATACGCGGTCCACAGGTGATGCAAGGCTATTGGCAGCCTGATGGCGCGTTGGATGATGCGGTTGTGTTGGATGATGGCTGGCTGGACACCGGCGACGTGGCCGTTCAGGATGAAGATGGCTACTTCCGCATTATCAGCCGCAAGAAAGACACCATCGTCTTTGGCGAATACACCGTCTTCCCCCGCGACGTGGAGGAAGTGTTGTATGAAAATCCGCGCGTGCTGGAAGTGGCCGTGGTCGGCATTGGCCGCGCCGAAGAGGGACAGCGGGTGAAGGCGTTTGTCGTCCCCCGCAATGGCGCTAACCTGACCAAAGAGGAACTGCTGGACCTGTGCCGCCGTCGCCTGGAACCTTACGCCGTGCCCTGGGACATTGAATTTCGTGAAGAGCTGCCGAAATCGTTTATCGGCAAGGTGCTGCGCCGGTTGCTGGTGCAAGAACAGGGGAACAATGAACAATGAACAGTTAACTGTTCATTGTTCACTGTTCATAGTTGTTTTCGTTTATGCGACAGACAAAAAATACATTTCTGATTTTGAGCGGTCTCAGTGTGATGACGGCCGTAGCCGCAGTGGGCTTTTTCTTCAAGGCCCGCCTGTTTTCACGCCTGCTGGAAGAAAATACATCCGATGAGGTGCTGTTTCACGCTGACACCCGCGACAAAGTGGTGGCTCTGACGATTGATGACGGTCCCCACGCCGAGCTAACGCCAGAAATCCTGGACGCGCTCGCCGAGTTAGACGTACCCGTCACCTACTTTATCATTGGCAGCCAGGTCCCCGGCAACGAAGAGGTGATGCGGCGCATTGTTGGCGAAGGGCATGAACTGGGCAACCACCTGATGAGCGACCGCCGCTCCATCACACTGGAAGCCGACGAATTCGCCCGCCAACTGGCCGAGGCCCACGCCCTTATCACGCCGTTTGGCCCGGTGCGCTGGTTTCGGCCCGGTTCCGGTTTTTACAATACCCGGATGTTGGAGCAGATACGGCCGTATCATTACCGCTGCGTCGTCGGTTCTGTGTACCCCTACGACGCCCAATTTCACTCCATCGAATTTGCGACGGGCTACATTTTGGGCAATGTCCGGCCCGGTGCGATCATCGTCTTGCACGATGGCGATTGTGAACGACAGGGCACGGTGGAAGTTTTGCGCCGCATTGTGCCCGCCTTGCGTAAACGCGGCTATCGTTTTGTCACCCTCACCGGGCTGGCGCAAACGGCCGTGCCGACAACGCATTCAATCTGACCCACATGACTCAGAAAGGAGACTCACATGCAAAAAATTGATTGCCTGGAAATCATGAAACAGGGGCTGCCTGCCGCCGGAACGCCGCCGCGCCACATCATCGTGGTGGGTGCGGGCATGGCCGGGTTAACGGCCGCTCTGTTGTTGCAAGAGGCCGGCCACAGCGTCACCATCCTGGAGGCGCAAAACCGGCTGGGTGGTCGCGTTTATACGTATCATGGGTTTCCCGGCAAGCTGTATGGCGAGTTTGGCGCGATGCGCTTTCCCCGGCAGCACCGGCTGGCGCAATATCTCATCCAGGAACGGTTTCAATTGGCGACACGGCCGTTCCCCATGTACGACGAGGACACCTTCATCTACGTCAACGGCGTCGGTTTGCGCCGCAGCCAGTTTCACCCGGACAAGGTGGATTTCCGCCTGCCCGACCACGAAAAAGGCAAGCTGCCGGACGAATTGCTGCGAACGGCCGTGCAGCCGCTCATCAATCTGATGGCCGACCCCAACGGCTGGGAGCGATTGGTGAACGAGTACGATGCGTTTTCGCTCATAGATTACCTTCGGCAAAGCAACCTCAGCGACGCCGCCCTGGCGATGATCGGCCCACTGCTCAATCTGGAAGGGCGCTTCCACTTCTCCCTCGTGGAATGGTTTGCCCACTATTACGAAAACGTCTTTGGTGATTTGGTTTACATTGAGGATGGGGCGGACGCCTTGCCTTATGCTTTTGCTCCTCACCTCATGCACGCCGTTCGGCTGGGCGCGGAAGTCCACGCCATCGAGCAAGATGACACAGGCGTCACGGTCCACTTCAAAGACCGTACCGGCTATTCCCAAAGCGTGCGCGGCGATGAATGTATTCTCACTGTGCCCTTCACCCTGCTGCGCCACATGGAAATCACTGGCCTGGACCCCAACAAGTGGTACACCATCCGCAATGTTTATTACGACCGCGCCCACAAAATTTTTATGCAGTTTAGCGAACGGTGGTGGCAAACCCACTACCAGATTTCGCACGGCGTCACCGTCACCGATCTGGCGGTGCGTAACATTGTCTACACGCCGGCCGGACAAGATGCTCGTTTTAACCGGGGTGTGTTGATTGCCTCTTACGCCTGGGGACAGGACAGCATGGCTTACAGTATGCTGACCGAAGAGCAGCGCATCCATCAGGCGCTGCAAGATTTAAGCAAAATTCACCCGGAGGCGCGGGCGACGTTTGAATTTGGCATCTCCCACGATTGGGCGTTGGATCCTTATGCCGGGGGTATTGGTCCGCTGTTCCGGCCATATGAGACCAGCGGCCGTTTCTATGACAATATCGTGCGCCCCGTTAACCGCCTCTGGTTTGCCAATGACGCCTGTGATCGCCGCCACCGCCGCTGGATTGAAGGCGCGCTGCTGGCGGCTGTCAAAAACGCCTATGCGATTCACCTGGGGATGCGGGACGAAGTGCCGTTGGACGTGAAAGAGTAGGGGTTTTACCCCAACCAGCGTTTGCGCCGTTTGTAATGTTTCACGTCGCGGTAGCTTTTGCGTTCCCCCACGCTGGTCAGCCCCAGGTAAAACTCCTTGATGTCGGCGTTTTGCGCCAGTTGGTCGGCGGACCCATCCAGGACGATACGGCCGTTTTCCATCACATACGCATAGTCGGCCACGTTCAAGGCGACGTTGGCGTTTTGCTCCACCAGCAAAATCGAAACGCCCGACTCCTGGTTATATCGGCGAATCATGCCGAAAATGGACTGCACCAATAATGGGGCCAGCCCCAGCGATGGCTCGTCGAGCAGCAGCAGCCGCGGTCGGGCCATCAGCGCCCGGCCAATCGCCACCATTTGCTGCTCCCCGCCGGACAAATAACCGGCCGTGCGTTGGCGAAGCTGCACCAGCGGCGGAAAATATTCATACACCTGCTCCAAAGAGCGCTTGATCTCCGGCCGTTGATTGGGGTGGATCAAGGACCCGGTCAGCAGGTTTTCTTCCACCGTCAGATGTTGGAACAAACGTCGTCCTTCCAACACCTGGGCGATGCCCAGACGGGTAATTTCCTCGGCCGGCAGTTTATCCAGCCGCTGCTCGCCAAACTCAATCCCCCCACGTGTCACTGCGCCATTCTCGCGCAGCAGCAGTCCGGAAATAGACTTGAGCGTGGTCGTCTTGCCTGCGCCGTTGGCGCCCAACAGCGCCACAATCTGCCCATCTTCCACCTGGAAAGAGATGCCGCGCAAGACCAGAATGACGTCACTATAAACGACTTCAATGTTGTTGACTTTTAACATGGCAGACAAAGGAGATTAGAGATTGGAGAGTTGTTGTCATGCGCCATCCTCCAATCTCTAATCTTTAATCTCTATATTACTCTTGCGGCCGTAAGTCGGGCATTTCTGTCCAATCTAGCAGTACGTTAAAGGCGTCTGGCCCGCCCTGAATCTGGCGAAGCTGTGACTGACGCGGTGCGCGCACGCCGTCGGAATAATCTATCCGCACGACGCCCTCCAGCGGTTCGATCGGTCCCATGGTCGTCAGGGCGTTGTAGATCGCTTCACCGTTCAGGTTGTCGAAGCCCACTTCGTCAATGGCTGTTTCGATGGCTTTCACGGCCATGTCTACCCCGGCGATGAGCAGCAAGTAGCCGACGTTATGTGCGCCGGCCGGCCGTTCGTTGGCCGCGAACAGCGATTCGGCGTACTGAATGCCAGGATGATCGGCGTCGTTCCACCACAGGTATGGGAAGGGCGAGATAAATCCGGCAGCCAGTGTGGGATCAGAAACAAAGGCGTAGGTCGCCAGGTCCATCGCCCAGTTGCAGCCGCCCAGGATAAATTCACCTTGCAGGCCCAATGCGCCCAGGCCGTTCATCAATGCCGCAGGCCCAAAAGCCAGCGTATTGGTCCAGATGACGTTTGCTCCGGCAGCCTGTGCGTTGAGCAGGGCGGCGGTGGTATCGGCCGTGGGGGACAGGTCGTAGGTTTCTTCGGCGACGATTTCTACGCCCAGGCTTTCAGCGTAAGCGCGGGTTTCGGGGGTTAACGCACCCTGGCCGAAAGCGCCAGGCCAGCTCAGGTAGGCCAGTTTGATCTCATCACCGGCGCTGGCCGGTTTAATGCTGTCCCAATTAGCGGTAACATAGTCGAGGAACAGGCCAAACTGGTCGGTGTAGATGGGACCCAGGCCAAAGGTGTAGCCGGAATCTGGGCCGTAGAAAGCCAGGGCGCTCAGGCCGGCCGACAAATTGACGATTTTGTCTTCGGCAAAGCGGCTGGCCAGGGCTTCGGCTTCGCCGGAACCGTAGGTAATCATGATCATGGCTTTGTCGTCTGCGCCGGTGAAGCGGTCATAAGCGGCGACGGCTTCGTCTACGCTGCCGGCGGTGTCGGCAAATTCCACTTCAATCGTCGCGCCGCGGATGCCGCCGTTTTCATTGATGGCTTTGATGGCGTCTTCCATGCCAAACACCAGTGGGCCGGTGATGGACGCATACGGGCCGGACAGGTCGCCAAAATGGTAGAAGGTGATGGTTTCGCCTTCCAGGTTTTCGGTGCGCAGTTCTGGCTCGGCGGGGGCTTCGGTGGGCACGGCCGTTGGTTCGGCGGCCGGCGCTTCAGTCGGTTCAGCAGCGGGTGCTTCAGTTGGCTCGGCGACGGGCGCTTCGGTCGGTTCGGCGACTGGCTCTTCGGTTGGTTCTGGGGCGGTGGTGGCGGCGGGCGCTTCGGCAGGGCTGCCGCAGGCGGCGAGAAGGAAGACCCCTAATAACATCAATAACAATGACCAGCGGAATTTCTTCATTTCTTCAATCTCCTTCTTGTCTATGGGATGACTCGTTTGTACTGACAACATGATAGTTTGGCACACTTGCCGTCGAAAAAAAGGTTGTTTTTGTCGGGTATCACCTCCTTTGTTTTGTTTGTCCCCAGGGTTTAGCGGGCATACGGCCGTAACCGCCAGGATGCCTTGATAAGCGTCCAGCGATAGGCCAGACCACGCGGTTCAAAAATCAGAAAGAGCATGAGCGCTAGACCGAAGATTAACGGCCGTAACGCGGCCGTGATCCCCGCTGCCGAAGTCGGCAGCAGCGCCATCACCACTGGCGTCAGCACCGTAGCCAACTCTTCCAGCAGCGTCACCAGAGTCGCCCCCAAAATTGGCCCCAGGTTACTACCCAACCCCCCGACAACTAACATACCCATAAACAAAATCGAATCCACCAGCCCCACCGTCTGCGAGTTAATGTGCCGCAAGTTATGGGCCAGCAGCGACCCCGCCACCCCCGCGTAAACGGCGGCAATGAAAAAAGCCCGTAATTTATAAGCAAACAAGTTCACGCCTAGCAGCTCCGCCGCCAGGTCATTGTCCCGCACCGAAATCAGCGCCCGCCCAAACCGGCTGCGCGAGATATTCAAAGCCACAACCGTACTCACAATCAGCACCACCAACGTGATGTGCCAAAACTCTTTGGGCGTGGCAAACCGGTATACGCAGTTGCCTAGCTCAGCGTTATATTGCGTGCCTAAAAAACAGGTCCCGGCAATCACCGGCAAGGAAAGCGTGGGAACCGGCACGTTGATGCCTTGCGCCCCGCCCAACAGCCCGGGGAAGGTATTACGCGCCAGCCAGGGAATGATAAATTGGGCGCTCAACGTCGCCATCACCAGATAAAAGCCTTTGACGCGCAAAGATGGCAAACCAAACAGCAGCCCAACCAGCCCGGCGCCCAGTCCGGCGGCCGGCAGCGCCAGGAAGAAGCTCCAACCGGCCACGCCAACCAGCAGCGCTGAAACGTAACCGCCCACTGTCATAAACGCTGCCTGCCCTAGAGAAATCTGCCCTGTGTAGCCGGTAAGAATGTTTAATCCCTGCACGGCAATAATGGCGATACCAATGCGATTGAATAGCGAAACCATCGGTTCTGGCGCGAAATAGGGCAGGGCAAACATTACGCCCAACAATAGGAACATGACCACCCAGTGCCAGCGCTGGCGCAGCACGGCCATGTCATGGGTGTAACTGGTATCAAAGTCGCCGGCAGGTCGTAAAACGGCCATAAA
>CALFEW010000406.1 GCA_937958365.1 uncultured Chloroflexota bacterium
AAATGCAGCCCAGGGCGTAAATGTCGGCGCGGGCGTCTAACGGCTGCTGCAGCCATTGTTCCGGAGCCATGTAGAGGGGCGTGCCCACGACGCCCTGGGTGAGTTGGGTGCGCAAGAAGTATTCTTTGGCGTGCGGCAGGGTGGCGATTTCAGCGCCGACGCCGGTGAGGGTGCTGGCCAGGCCAAAATCGGTGACGCGGGCAATTTCGTCGTGGCCGATGAGGACGTTTTCCGGTTTCAGATCGCGGTGGACCAGACCGGGGATGCGGCGGGTGGCGTATTTCATGCCGCGGGTGACATGGAGGGCGAAGGTAAGGGCTTGTTGCAGGCGTAACGGCCGTCCGGCCTTCAGCCAGGCACGTAAAGATGGGTTGTCTTTGCCTTTGGGCTGCACAATCCATTCCAGCACCAGGTACACTTCACGGCCGTCGCCGATACGTTCCACCCGGTGGGCGCGGACGATGTTGGGATGGCTGCCCAACTCCACCCACATGGTCCCTTCGCGCAGGAACAGGTCGCGGGCAATGCGGTGCGAGAGGTATTCCGGTTTGAAGGTTTTGAGGGCCACCAATTCGCTGGTTTGCTGATCGCGGCACAGATAAACCAGCCCCATCCCCCCCGTCAACTGGCTGACCACTTCATAGCGCCCGGCAATCAGTGGGAGTTGGCGTTCTTGAACGGCCGTCATCGCCAATTTATTTTTGGTCCCTTTCGATTGGGTCAGTTCTTCCATCCGGGCAACTATCTCTTCACTACCAAAGCCGCATGATCAATACCGGGTGATCTGTGTACATAGTATAACATTTTGCCCGCACTCTCGCAGATTTTCCCCTGTTCAGTTCCTTTGTACTACTGACACAAAGCCGGGAAGCTCATACCATGAAGGTATCAGGCAGCAAGTGTCATCGTGACGCTTCCCTGAAGATAAACAGAACGACAAGGTTTCAAAGACTATCTACACAGCAGCAAGGAATACACCATGGTCATTTTAACCTTCTTAGCTATCTTTTTTATAGGCGCTTCATTGTTGGCCGGCGCTTTTGTCCTGGCCGCCTGCGTGTTATCGGCCCGCATCAGCCAATCGGAAAATGAGCCAACAGAAAACAGGCCGCTTGCCGCCAGCGCTTACCCTGGCAAGCTCAAGCCAATCCATCAGGGCGATTGAGCAGGGTCTAACGACTGATTCCGCTAACGGCCGTTCCACCCTAAACCCCACCTGAG
>CALFEW010000407.1 GCA_937958365.1 uncultured Chloroflexota bacterium
GATACGGCCGTCGCGCCATAAATAGCCGCGGCTGTCGCCCACGTTGGCGATGTAGGCGTTTTTGCCCTGAAAGACTACGGCCACCATGGTGGTTGCCATACGGCTGTTGCCATCACGTTCAGCCACCATCTGGCGCAGGTCGGTATTGGCGGCCTGCATGGCGTCTACCAGGCGTTCACCCCAATTGGGGTTGTCGGCACTGTCCAGATAATGAAACAGGGTCCGTTCGCTGGCAAACTGGCTGGCAATTTCGCCAGCGTCAGCGCCGCCAACGCCATCGGCTACGATGTAGAGCCACCCATTTTGGGCTTCATCGGCCGTATCGGCCGGTTCACGGAAGGTGACAAAATCTTCGTTGTGGGTACGGACGCGCCCGGTATCTGTCCGTAGAAATGCATGAATTAATCGGGGTGCGCTCATAATGGGGACTATATACAGAAATGCCTGTATGGGCAAGGGAGATGTGAAGGTTGGGGCGGAGGAGGGTATACGGCCGTTTCCGCCCCAATTTCACTACATGGTGATGAGCAGGTAAATGAGAAAAGCGCCTACCAAAACGGCCAATATAACCAGGACAGCCAGGATGAGTGTTAGCTGCGATCCCTGGTTTTTCTTTTTGGGCGCTGGCTCTTTTTTCGTGGCCGGAGCTTTGGGAGGGGCGGTCGTGGGTGACGGGCTGGCTTCGGGAATCATCATCGCCGGTTCTTCGGCAAATACTTCAATCAGTTGGTTGGGTTCATCTTCGTCATATAGGGCTGTTTCGCTCTCCGCTTGCGCCCATTCGTCCACAACGCTGCCGCTTAACCAGTCCGGGATTTCGTCTGAGATTGTTTTCAGCGGAAGTTGCTGGTCGGCTTCATGGGTGACGGCCGTTTCAAAAAAAGTATCCGAAGTATCGTCAGCCATCCAACCGGGCAGCAGATCGCCGCTTTCCTGGTCTTCCAGGTTGAGGTCGTTGGGAGAGGGAGGAAGGATCACGGTGGGGGAAACGGCCGTGGTCAACGCGGCCAACTTTTCCTGGGCTTTTTCGTGCGACGGGTCGAGAGCGACTACCCGGTTTAGATAGGTTATCTGCTTTTCTTCTGAATCAACCAACAGGCTTAACAAATACCATGCCTGCGTATCGTTTGGGTTTTCCTGCAAAGTCTGGGTGAGTAGATACTGCGCTTTTTTATTGTTGCCGTTTCGTGTGGCCTGGATAGCCTGTTGTAACTTTTGGTTCATCTTTACCCCTCACGCTGTGTTAAGCCCAATTGTACCACCAACAAATGCACAAACGCACCAACAATTTGTTTGCCTTATGTCAAACATTTTAGCACGACTCAGGGGAATTAACGAGAAGCTGTTGGTAAATGGGGCAGGGGTACTCAGACTGGTTCAGTTGATGGGCAGCGCGAACGGCCGTTAAATCCGCCAGCCGTGGCGCGCCCAATTCATCCAACACATGAATCAATTCACAAATGGAGAGGCCCATCACGGCCGTGTAACAACCCTCCATGTCGGCCACCGGCCGAAAAACGGGGTGCTGGATGGCATAGGCTCCGGCCTTGTCCAGCGGATCACCGCTGGCGACGTAGGCGGCGATTTCCTCATCGGTGTAATTGCGCATGGAGACAACGGCCGTGTTCACCCGTTTCACCATCTGCCCGGAGAGCGTGTCCAGCACGACCAGGCCGGTATGAACTTCGTGCCGGCGATGCCGCAGCGCCGTGAGCATCTGGGTCGCGGCTTCCGCGTTTACCGGTTTGCCCATCATCAATCCATCCAGCGCGACAGTTGTGTCGGCGGCGACAATCAAGACACGTTCTTGCCGATTGGGCAGTCTGTGGGCAATGGTGGTGGCTTTGAGAACGGCCGTTTCCACCACATTCACCGCCGGGTCAGGGTGCGTCACACTGCTTTCATCAACGTCCGCCACCTGCACTGTCACCGGATACCCCAACAACTGAATCAACTGCTGCCGCCTCGGCGATTGAGATGCCAGAATCAACCGGATCATCGGCGTTACTCCAAAATCCACTATCTGCTGCAACAATAAAAGTCTACGCCTTATCAAAAAAAAAAAAAAAAAGG
>CALFEW010000408.1 GCA_937958365.1 uncultured Chloroflexota bacterium
GGTCTCGCCGGGGGCCAGATCGGTGGCTTCGCGGCAGCCGTAGCAGCCGTAACCCTGATTTAAGCGTCTTTCCAGATAAGGGATGATGGTGGAGTCTACACAGGCAGCTTGCAGAACGGCCGTTGAGCTTTGCACCCGTTCTCCCCCCGTCACATTCAGATAAGCCAGACTCAGCCACATCAATTTTTCCACCTGATCTTCCACCACCACCACGTCCGGCAGGTATTGCGCCTCATCCAATGGGAACAGGTGCAACTGCGCCACCGTACCCATGTCTAAGCGGGGCATATTGGCAAACATACGCCGCCCCGTCTCGGCATCGCTGATAATGCCAAAACCAACCAGACCGTTGCCGTTGCGCAACCCTTCGGGTAAAGCCTTAAAGCCAAACGCCGCCGCCGCCGCTGGGCAGGCGATACCTTTGCCATCCAACAGCACGTGCTGCCCATGCCGCGCTTTCATCACGGCCTGGCAGTAGCGGTGGCGCTGTAATGCTTCAGCTTCCGGCGGCGCATCCGCCCCGTCCGCCAGCAGGCGCACGCCCACTGCCGAACCGGACAAGCCGAGAATGGTTATCAGTTGACGCCCCATCTCTTGCACCTCTGTTATGGAGGTCATCGTTTCTATCATAGTGGTACCCTTCTTTAAGTGGCCAGACCAAACAAGTGGCGAACGGCCGTTTCTTTCATGCGGCACGATGGCGTTTCCAGGATGTCGAACGGATTGATCAGCGCACCATCCACCAGAATGCCCGGCGATGAGCGCAGCTCATAGTCAGCCATTATCTGCTGCCCTTTTTCTGTTTCCAGATCAATGCGCGTATACGGAACCTGATTTTCGTCCAGGTAGGCCAACACTTTTTGGCTGCGGCGGCAGTTGACCGCCGGTAAGATGATGATTTCTTTCATAAGCGTTGTGGTGGTTGGTGTGAGATTTGACCAATCTGTGAGATTGGTCAAATCTTCACGTCATACTTCTCGCGGTTGGCTTTCAGCATCTCTTTGCTCTGGCGCAGCAGCTTTTCATCGCGTATCAGTTGACGGATGTAGCCGGTGGAGGGGAACTCGATGGCGTCGCGGGTGCAGATGGTAGCGCAGGTAGTGCAGCCGACCATACACATGCTGGGCTTGACCACAACCGGCACATTGCGTTCATAGTCGAAGCCATAAACGCCCCGCCCACAGGAGGTGGTACACAGGCCACAGCCTACACAACGATCTTCAACTATTGTGGGGCGCCAATCAATTTGGTCACGGGGAATGCCGTGCCAGGACATCGCATTACCATTAGTACTCATGAGAGTTACCTCCAAATTATGGCAAGTGTTCAGCTTGCCAATAAAATCCAGGCCCGTTGGACGGCCAGAAAAACGAGAGCGACGGCAAACAT
>CALFEW010000409.1 GCA_937958365.1 uncultured Chloroflexota bacterium
CATTCTACTGCATCACCATATATGGGTGTACCCCTTGTATTCCCAAAGAACCAAAAAGAGCCAGAGATGAAATGCTCTGGCTCTTTTTCGTTGAATGAAAGCCGCGTCATGCTGAGAGCCTGTGCTGAGGTCGCCGAAGCATCCTCCGAAGCATCCCCTTCGCCTTAAATGACCAGAGCGATGGGATGCTTCGCTCCGCAGACTGCGCTCAGCATGACGAGTAGGCGCGTCATGCTGAGGTCTTCCGAAGCACCCCCTTCGCCCTAAATGACCAGAGCGCTGGGATGCTTCGCTCCGAAGACTCCGCTCAGCATGACAGTTTACTGCACTACCACCTGAATCGTGTGCGGTTCGCCGACGTAGTTGCTGTCCTTCACCACGATCAGCCGCAGCCAGTAGTTGCCGGGGGCCAGACCTTCCGCGTGCAGCATTTCCAGTGTGCCATTGACCACCGGCGTGTTGTGCGTCTCGCCCAGCGTCAGCCAGTTGACGTTGTCGCCTTCCGGCACACCCAACTCAATCTTGTAAAACTGCACCTGCGCCGGGTCAAAATCGGCCGTGCCCACAATCGGCAGAATGCCGTCTACCACGTCGCCGTTGGCCGGGCTGATGATGCGCCAGATGGCGGGCGCGTTGGGGTCGCGGGCCAGGGCCAACAGATCGTCGGTACACACGGCCGTTGGCAACACTGCCACGTTATTCGCCTGCGCCCACTCGTGGGCCGCTTTCAGGCTTTCCGGGTTGCGCGGCGGCGTGAGGAAAACTTGCGGCACGGCATTGGGCGGCAGCAGCGCCACGTCCGCGCCTTCGCCGATGTGGCAGAAAAGCTGCGGCGGCGGCAGTTTATCGTCTGGGTTGCTCACGGCCAGGGGTTGCGGCGGCAGAGCGACGGCGGGCATTCGCCGCACGGCCGTTTCCAATTCTTCCCAGCGCACCACATTCGGGTCAACGGACGGCTCTGTGACCGGATTCTGGGCCACCAGGAACCACTCTTCGCCGCTGCGCTGGCAATCTACCATGCCCGGCGCGACGGAGGCGATGGCGCACAACGGCCGTTTCTCCAACCCTGATGGCGGCGTAAATTCCGTCGGGGCGGGCACGCCATTCACATTCAGCGTCTCCAGCAGACCATAATCGGCGTAGACCGCCTTCATGTAGTCGCTCCACAGCGGGGCCGCGCCCGTCAGGCCGCTGATGGTGAGCATTTCGCTGTTGTCGGTGTTGCCCGTCCAGACGCCGACCACCAGGCCGGGCGTGTAGCCCATCGTCCAGTTGTCGCGGTAATCGTTGGTGGTGCCGGTTTTGGCGGCGGCGGGGAAGGGCAGCGCCAGCGGGTTCTGGCTGCCCATCGCCGGCACACGCGCCGCATCGTCGTCCAGAATATCGCTGATGAGGAAGGCGACGCGGGGGTCTAGCACGGCCGTTGGCGCAGGCGGCTGGTATTCGTACAACATCTCGCCATTGCTTTTGGTCACGCGCAGCACGGCCGTTGGCGGAACTTTGCTGCCACCGTTGGCAAAAATGGCATACGCGCCGGTCAATTCCAGCGGCGTCACTTCGCCGCCGCCCAGCGTCAGCGAGAGGCCATAGCTGCTGCTGTCGCCGGTCCAACTGTTGATGCCCATTTGCCGGGCAAATTCGATGAAACGGGGCACGCCCATGTCTTGCAAGGCCAGCACGGCCGGCACGTTATAACTGTTGGCGAGCGCCGTCCGCAAGCGCACGGGGCCATGAAACGCGCCATCGTAATTCACCGGCGCATACGTGCTGCCATCAAACTGTGGGTACTTTACTTCCACATCCCACAAAATATCGGCGGCGGTCCAGGCCGGTTGGCCGCCATCGGGCAGGGGCGAGAGGGCGGCGGCGTAGGTGAGCGGCTTGATGGAACTGCCGGGCTGCTGCAAGGTGAGGGCGACGTTGACACGGCCGTCAATCGCCTCGTCGTGGTAATCCACGCTGCCCAGCATCGCCAGAATCTCGCCGGTGGCCGGTTTGAGGGCGACCAGGGCGGCGTTGTTGAGATTGTGTTCTGGGCCGACGGCGTCTACGTGCTGCCGCGCCAACTGTTCGGCCAGCCGCTGGTAGCGCAGATCGAGGGTCGTGGTTACTTGCAGGCCGCCATTGGCGACCACGTCAGCGCCGAACTGCTCTTCCAAAAGCTGCCGCACGTAAACGGCAAAATGCGGCGCAGTCAGACTGACCTCTTGCGGCGCGAAGGTGAGCGGTTCCTGGTAAGCGGCTTCGGCCTGGGATTGGTCAATCACGCCATCGCCAACCATCAGGTTGAGGATGAGCCATTGGCGCTCTTTGGCCCCGTCCAGGTTGGTGAAGGGGTCCAGTTCCACCGGGCTTTGCGGCAAACCGGCCAACAGACTGGCTTCGCCGATGGTCAGATTGGCGGCCGATTTGCCGAAGTAGGTTTGCGCCGCCGCCTCGACGCCGTAGGCCAGGTTGCCGTAGTAGATTTCGTTGAGATACATCTCCAGGATTTCATCCTTGCTGTATTTCTGGTCCATGACCCAGGCCAGGATGATCTCTTTGGCTTTACGGTTGTAGGAAACGGCCGTGCGCTCGTCATAATCGAAGGCGATGTGACGGACGATTTGCTGGGTGATGGTGCTGCCGCCGACGGGGCGCTCGGCCGGGTTGCGGTAGTTGGCGATGATGGCCGCCACCAGCGACGGGATGTCCAGGCCGGTGTTTTGGTAGAAGCTGTCATCCTCCACGGAGATGGTGGCCGCGATCATGGCGGGGGGAACCTGGGCCAGAGCGATTTCCGTCCGTTTGCCTTCGCCGAAAAATTCCCAGAGCAATTCGCCGTTGCGGTCGAAGATGCGCGTGGTCTCGAAGGTTTCGCGCTCGCGGGCCGTATCCAGCTTGGCGATGCCCGCCTCGATTTCGCGGGAGAGGTTGCTATAGACCAGCGTCCCGGCGACGACGATGCCGCCGAACACCAGCACCGCCAGCAGCAGCACAGAAACGATGACCGCCTGGCCTAAACAGCCCAGGCAGCCCCGTTTTTTGCGCGGCGGCGGTGATTGGGGAACGGACGGCCGTTGCGTGTGTCCTAATTCAATAGGTCCGGTAGGTTGATCATCACGATACGTCATGGTGTGCCTCAAAAATAGAATTTGTCGTCATGCTTCAGGCGTCAAACGTCTGGACGGTGGACAAGGTTCCCCTTTTTCTCATGGTGAGTGTACTCCCTCAGCCGACGTTAAACTTGGCGGCTAGACAACGCAAACGGCACGGTATGGGCACGGAATAAAAAACGCGCCCGAAGGCGCGTGTTCTTTATTTCGTATTCCGTGTTCCGTGTTCCGTATTCCGTTTACGGCTTACGGAACACGGAACACGGAATACGGCTTACGGCTTACGGTTACCCGCGGCGCAGCAGGAAAACGCCCACGCCGGCCAGCAAGACCAGGAAACCGGCAATGATCAAAATGATGCCGCCGGCATTCGCCAGGAAACCGCCGGATTCTTCCGACGCACTGGTTGTTTCGGCAACGGCCGTGGGTTCGGCCATCGCTTCGCTTTCTGCGGCGCTGGCATCGGCTACGGTTTGCGGGGCGGCGGTTAAACCAAAAGCGACCGGGTTAACCACGCCTTCAGAAACGTCCACAGCCCAGCTTTCGGGTGTGGTGGTGCGATACCCGGCCGGAGGATAAGCCTGTACCTGGTAGGTGTCGGCGCTGAGGTTCTCAAAGCAATACGACTCAGCAACGCCATCGGTGACGTAGGAGGCGATGTTTTTACCGCCCTGATAAAGGCTCACGGCGACGTTCGCCATTAACGGTTCGGCTTCCTGGTCGCGTTGGCCGTCGCCGTTAGCGTCGTCATAGGCGGTGACGCAGATGCCATTGGCGGCGGCGGGTGTTTCGGTGGGCACGGCCGTTGGTTCAACGGTTGCTTCCGGGGTGGTCTCGGCTTCAGTTGCCGGCGTTACGTCTGTTTCGGTGGGGGCTTCTGTGGCGGTAACGGCCGTTTGACTGGGCGGCACGATCATCAGTTCGTCACCAGGGTTGATGACCGTGGGGTTGTTGTTCAACTCCTGAATGGCCTTTACCGCCTCTTCCGGCGTCAGGCCCATCACGCCCGCGTATTGAATCGCCAAACCCCAGAAAGAGTCGCCGCTCTGCACAACGTGAACGACAGCCCCATCGGCGCGGGGTGTGGGTGTGGGCTGCGGCGTAGAGGTTGGCCCGCTGGGCTGCGCCACTGCGCCACCGGAAGATGCGCCGCCGGAAGCGGCCGGCGCGGGGACGGAATTGTCACGTTGGTCCAGGGCCACCATGGACAGGCCATCCACAAAGAAGCCGTTGTTGATGTAGGGGTCTTTGGAAGCCATCTCAATCCAGATGGTCATATTGGGGCTGGTGGCCGTAAATTCATGCAGAAATACGGGGTAAGCCAGATAAAATGGCTGAATGTTACCGGCCGTCCACCACCCGCTGTATTGGATGGCGGCTTCGTCACGCCAGGCCGCGCCGGTGGGGCTGGTGCCGATGCGTACCTGACCGGAATCCAACTTGCCGGGCGCATGTTTGCCGCCTTCATATGTTTCAACGATGTCTATGTAAATAGGGATAGACAGGCGGTAGCGGCGGCCAACTTCCAGGCCGGTGACGTCTTGTGACAGGCCGGCATAGAGCGGCGCCCAGCCTTTAAAGATTTTCAGGGCATAAGAGCCATCGCGGAAAAAGAGGGTTTGTTCGTTGGGCGGGGCGTCTTTGATGTTCCAGACGACGGTTTCGGGGCGGGCGGCGTTGCCATTGGAACCGGGGAACGGCTGGCCGTCAATCCAATGCATCCGCCAGCCATTGGGCACGGTGATTTCGGCGATGTTATCTTGACTGTAGTGACCGGCTTCAAAACCGGGGTTGGTTAGCAGGTTGGTTTGGGCGGCTGCCTGGTGGGACGGCCGTAATGCCGCCACCAATACCAGGATAAGCAGGGCGCTGAACAGCGCCAGGTGGTTGTGTTTCATGATTTGTTTCCTCCACGGGGCACGGCCGTAACCGGCCCACTTTTACCTCTTCTCTTCGCCGCAGGCAACCACCTAGCGCGGTCGCCCACAGGCAACGTACAAAAATATAGCGCAATGTGTCATTGCGCTAGAGAGAGGCGCGGATTGTAACATACCGCTCATCAAACTACAATTTCATTGTGAAGGCGGGCACAAGCGAGGTCCTTCCCGGAAGTTCCAAACTTCCGGGAAGGTATTGGTTTAAGCGTAATCTGCCACCGGGATGCAGGCGCACACCAGGTTGCGGTCGCCATAGACGTTGTCTATGCGGGCCACGTAGGGCCAAAACTTATGCTCCTTCACCCAGGGCAGGGGGAAGGCGGCTTTTTCGCGGGAATACGGCCGTTCCCACACCTCGCCCATCACATCTTCTGCTGTATGGGGCGCATTCGCCAGCACGCTCTCTTCGTGGCTCACCAGCCCCTCCTCAATTTCGCGGATCTCTGCCCGAATCTGGATCATCGCTTCGCAGAAGCGGTCCAGTTCTGGCAATGATTCGCTTTCCGTCGGCTCAATCATCAACGTGCCGGGGACCGGGAAGGAAAGGGTCGGCGCGTGGAAGCCATAATCCATCAACCGCTTGGCGACGTCTTCGGCGGTGACGAATTCTTTTAACGGCCGTAAATCAAGGATGCACTCGTGGGCGACACGGCCGTTTTTCCCTTTGTATAGCACCGGGTAATGGGGGTCCAGCCGGTGGGCCACGTAGTTGGCGTTCAGAATCGCCACTTGCGTCGCCTGCTTCAGGCCGGCCGTGCCCATCATGGCAATGTAGGCATAGGAGATAGGCAGCACGCTGGCGCTGCCCCACGGCGCAGAAGCCACCGGCCCCACGCTTTGCGCCCCGCCCACGCCGGCAATCACCGGGCTGTTGGGCAGGAAGGGCGCCAGATGCGCGGCCACGCCAATCGGTCCCACGCCAGGACCGCCGCCGCCGTGCGGGATGGCAAAGGTCTTGTGCAGGTTCAGGTGGCACACGTCCGCGCCGATGTGGCCGGGGCTGGTCAGACCCACCTGGGCGTTCATGTTGGCCCCGTCCATGTACACCTGCCCGCCGTTTTCATGCACAATCTGGCAAATTTCTTCGATGGCTTCCTCAAACACGCCATGCGTCGAAGGATACGTCACCATGATCGCCGCCAGATTGTCCCGGTACTTTTCTGCTTTGGCGCGCAGGTCGGCCACGTCTATGTTGCCGTTGTCGTCGCAGGCCACCACGATCACTTCCATGCCGGCCATGACGGCGCTGGCGGGATTGGTTCCATGGGCGGAACTGGGAATCAGGCAGATGTGGCGGTGTCCTTCGCCGCGGGATTGGTGGTAGGCGCGGATGGTCAACATGCCGGCGTATTCACCGGATGCACCAGAGTTAGGCTGCAAAGAGATGGCGCTAAACCCGGTGATTTTTGCCAGCCAGGTTTCCAGTCTGTGGCTCAATTCGCCGTAACCGCCCGCCTGCTCCACCGGCACGAAGGGGTGCAGCGCGCCAAATTCCGGCCACATGATGGGCAGCATTTCGGCGGTGGCGTTGAGCTTCATGGTGCAGGAACCCAGGGGGATCATGGAGTGGGTCAGCGAGAGGTCGCGGTTTTGCAGCCGGGTGATGTAGCGCATCATCTCCGTTTCGGAGTGGTAGCTGCTGAAAACGGGGTGGGTGAGGTAGCTGCTGGCTCGCTCGAACGGCCGTTCATAGTTTAGTTCTACCGCATCGGCCAGCGCTTCCACGTTAATTTCGCCTGGTTCCGCGCCAAAAATGGCAAACAGTCGTCGTAAATCCTGGGCCAGCGTAATTTCGTCCAGAGAAATGCCGATGCTGCCGTCGGCGTTGTAGCGTAGATTGACGTGCTGCGCCAGGGCTACCTGCCGGATTTGCGCCTGGCTGTGTGGCCCGCCGCTGACGGTGAGGGTGTCGAAGGTGGGCGTCTGGTTGACGGTGTAACCCAGTTGGGTGAGGCCGCGGCCGAGAACGGCCGTTAACAACTTTACCCGCTGGGCAATCCGCTTCAACCCTTCCGGCCCATGATAGACGGCATACATCGAGGCCATAATCGCCAGCAAGACTTGCGCCGTGCAGATGTTGCTGGTGGCCTTCTCGCGGCGGATGTGCTGCTCGCGGGTTTGCATCGCCAGGCGCATGGCCGGGTTGCCATGCGCGTCCACCGATACGCCGATCAATCGGCCGGGCATCTGACGTTTGTAGTCGTCGCGGGTCGCCATGAAGGCGGCGTGTGGCCCGCCATAGCCCATCGGCACGCCAAAGCGCTGGCTGTTGCCGACAACCACGTCTGCGCCAAATTCGCCGGGCGGGCGCAGCAGGGTCAGCGCCAGCAAGTCGGTGGCTACCACCGCCAAAGCGTCGGCGGCGTGGGCGCGTTGGATGAAGGTTTCGTAATCGAAGATGTCGCCGTTGGTGGCCGGGTATTGCACCAGCACGCCAAACGTGGGTTGGCTAAAGTCATACGTCTCATGGCTGCCCACGACGACTTCAATGCCCAATGGTTCGGCGCGGGTTTGCACCACGCCAATGGTTTGCGGATGGCACAATTCAGACACAAAGAAGCTGGTAGCGGCCGATTTGCGCGAACGCTGCCGCAGGCACAGCGTCATGGCTTCGGCGGCGGCCGTGCCCTCGTCCAGCAGCGAGGCGTTGGCGATTTCCATGCCGGTCAGGTCGGTGATCATGGTCTGGAAATTCAGCAAAGCTTCCAGGCGGCCCTGGGCGATTTCCGCCTGATAGGGTGTGTATTGGGTGTACCAGCCGGGGTTCTCGAAAATGTTGCGTAAAATCACCGGCGGCGTGGTGCAGTCGTAATAACCCATGCCGATGAAGGAGCGGTAGAGCTGATTTTGCGCGGCGATGGCGCGCAGTTCGGTCAGGATTTCCGATTCGCTGCGCGGAGTGTCCAGGGTGAGGTCGTTATCCAGCATGATGGCGGCGGGCACAGTTTCGGCGATGAGCGCGTCCAGTGAACGCAGCCCCAGTTCTTGCAGCATGTGGACGATGGCTTCGGGGCGCGGCCCGATATGCCGGTCTACAAAATGGTCAGTGGGATTGAGTAAATCGCGGTTAGACGTTGCCGCGGTGCGATGGGAAATGGGTGGGGAAATCATAGTAGCCTCCAGGGGAAGAGTTTCGTATGCCGTGTTCCGTATTCCGTGTTCTGTATCAACGGTTCACGGAACACGGTTCACGGAATACGGCCGTTACTCCCGATTGTCTAAATATTCCTGATAGGCGGCGGCGTCCATCAAGCCGTCTAATTCAGCGGGGTCGCTGATCTTGATTTTGACCAGCCAGGCGTCGTAGGGTGTCTGGTTCAGGCCTTCGGGGGCGTCTACGAGGGTTTCGTTAACGGCCGTTACTTCGCCGGCTACCGGCATAAACAAATCGGCTGCGGCCTTAACCGACTCGACGACGCCGAATGTCTCACCGGCGCTGTAGGAATCACCGACGTTGGGCAATTCCAGGTAAACGATGTCAGACAGGGCATCTTGGGCGTGATCGGTGATGCCTACGGTTCCGTTGTCACCGTCTATGGCGATCCATTCATCATCTTTTGTATAAAGTAATCCATCTTTGATTGTACTCATGATAATCTCCTATTTGGGTTTAGCGGTTAACCTGTTCATCATCAGTCATGCGGCTGGTCATCTGTTGTTGGCTGCCGATCACTGGTTGATACATGTGTTGCTTGTCCAATAAAAAAGGGGGTGCATGGCAGTTAAATCTTGCCAGCACCCCCTGTCGTTAACCTGCGAGATTCGTTTCGTGGCCGAAACTTGCTCCAGCGGTGAGAAGGGTTAGTCTGTTAATCGTGTAGTCGTGTCGTTAATGTCCTTTGACTACTGGACTACGAGATCGTCCCCTACTCTTTCCAGAGGCACTTCGCCCGCCCGGTCCTTTTGCCTGAGAGTTTCACCAGGAAGGCTCCTGGCTTGCCCCTTCGGCGATTGGATTAGAGGCAGTTGTTAGTGGTTAGTGGTTCACTATCAACTATCAACTATCAACTATCAACTAAACTCAATTCTCTCCCGAACGGCCGTTGTCCTTATTCAGTTGTGAAGTTACGTTGCTATTGTAAGACCCGGCAGGCGGCTGTGCAAATGCCTGCCTGCAAACATTGTAGCTTTTCGTTTCTGTCAATGTCAACAAAATAGGTAAAATGGGCTGCATGTTAAATCAGGCAACCATTAGCAGCAACGGGGTGATGCGGCCAACGGCCGTCACCGTCAACTTAACCCGACTGACAGAAAACTACCGGGCGATTCAAACGGCCGTGGCCCCGGCGCAAGTTTTGGCCGTACTCAAAGCCAATGCCTACGGGCATGGCCTGTTAGAAGTCGCCCGCCACATGGTCACGATTGGCGCACCCTATTTAGGCGTCGCCGTCCTGGAGGAAGGCATTTTGCTGCGCGAGGCGGGCATCACTGCGCCCATTCTGGTGATGGGCGGCATCATCGGCAACCAGGTTCCCCTCTTCTTGCAGCACAACCTCACCATCACCGCGTCCTCGGTGGAAAAGCTGACGCAAATTAACGAAACGGCGCGGGCTATGGGCGTGCAGGCTAAAGTTCACCTGAAGATTGATACCGGCATGGAGCGTATCGGCGTCCATTATTACAACGCGCCAACGCTGTTAGAAGCGGCACTGGCCTGCGAACATTGCCTGGTGGAAGGCATTTATTCCCACTTCGCCAACTCCGATGCGGCCGACCTGAGTTCGGCGCGGACTCAGGTGGAGCGCTTTAACCAGGTGCTGGCCTTTTATACGGCGCGGGGTTTGCAACGGCCGTCGCTGTGCCATCTCGCCAACTCCGGCGGGATTTTGCAGCTGCCGGAAGCGCGGTTCGACATGGTGCGGGCCGGAATTTTGTTGTACGGGGTCTATCCTTCGGCGGAAGTGCGGCGGACGATTGCGGTACGGCCGTCGCTCGCCTGGAAATCGCGTGTGGTTTACTTCAAAGTGGTGCAGCCGGGACATCCCATCAGCTATGGTTCTACCTGGCAGAGCGACCACATGGTGCGCGTGGTGACTGTGCCGGTGGGGTATGGCGACGGTTACTTCCGCGCCATGTCTAACCGGGCCGAGGTGATCATCCGTGGCAGACGTTATCCCACGGTGGGCCGCGTGTGCATGGACCAGATCATGGTCAACATCGAATGGGACAGCGCCTACAACGACGACGAAGTGATCCTGATTGGCGAGGCGGCTGACGCGGCGATCTGTTGTGAGGATTTGGCGGAATGGGCGGGCACAATTCCCTACGAGATTCTGACCAACATTAATACGCGCGTGCCGCGGTTGTATGTGCGCTAAGGGGTTTAAAAAGCGTTCACCCTCGGCCAGGAGGGGAAACCGAGGGTGAACACTTTTTTGGCGACTTCGTTTGTAATAATAGTCACAAAATCTAAATTGCACTTAAGTTAAAGATAAGTGGTTGGTGAGTGTGGCAGGCTAATCGTCATCGTCGTCGCCGCCGCCATCATCGTCATCCTCATGTTCACGGCCGTCGGCGTGACATTGCACACAGTTATTCCCCGTATAGCCAGACTCCTCGTCGTGTTCTTCATTCATTTCCTGCTGGTTGTGGCAGGCGGTGCAGGTGTAAACGGCCGTGTCACCGCCCGGATGGCACGTGGCGCAGTTGCCATTGGCGCCTTCATGGTTGATGGGGAACGTGTGATTAAACGACGCCCCTTGCCAGGACGTAGTGGTATGGCAGGCCGAGCATTGGCCGGGAAAATGATTGGCCGGCGAGGCGTGGCAGCTCTGGCAATCCGTCAGCCCGGCATGGTTAAAAGTGACGTTGCGGAAATTATTCACATCGCCATGACAGTTGCGACAAGACCCCGGAAAGTGGTTGGCAGGCGGCGCATGGCAGGCGGAACAGTCGGTGCTGCCAATGGTGCTGTGATCAAAATTAGCGATGATGCGGAAGTCGGTGGTATCGGTGTGGCAGGCGGCGCACGCGCCCTGGTAATGGTTGGCGGGCGGCGCATGGCAGGTCGAACAATCGGCGTTGCCAATCGTGGCGTGATCGAACGTGGCAAGCTGCCAGCCTTCGACGACGTGGCAGTTGGCGCAGGCCAGGCCAAACTCGCCTGCGTGCGGGTCGTCCTGGGCGTGGCAGGCCAGGCAATCCGGGCTGGTCCCCTGGTAATCGCCGGTGGTATGGCAGGCGGCGCATTTCGCCGATTGGTGCCCGCCGGTGAGGGCAAAAAAACTGTGGTCCAGACTTCCGTCGGGAAAGGGCACGGCGCGCGGGGTGGTTAGCAGCGCGACGCTTAAGTCGTTGTGGGCTGATTGATTGGTGGACGGGTCGGTAACGGCCGTAGCTATCTGCTTCGCTTCGGCCAGAACAGTGGGGGGCAGGGAACGGCCGTTCCAGAGCCAGGCATACACCGCCGCGCTGCCCACGATGCACCCAAACAGCCCGATTGCCGTCACCAGTAAAACAATACGTCGGCCCATCAAGACCCTCCCCCGGTCGTTGGCGCGGCCTGAAGCTGCTGCCAGAAACGCAGCAAACTCTGCCGCATCGTCTCGCCACCGGCCGTCAGGTCGGCGCGCAACGCTTGCACGTTCACCTGCTGTTCGATGAGGTAACGCAGCGGATCGGCCAGGCGTTGGTCGCCGATGACGATGGCCCCCACCAGCAAATCACCGCTCAGCGCCAGGCGGATGGTGTTGTCGCCATCGGCGGCCCAGGCGCTGCGGTAGGCTCGCGGATGCGTATACCAGACTTCCGAAGAACCGCGGGAGATGTGCTGCACAATTTCCACGGCTTCATCATCGCGGCGCGGACTGATCTGTCCCATGGTGGTGATGTGCAACCCGAACAAGAGGCAGGCGTTGAACGGCGTGCCTTTGACGTAGGCCTGCTGCTGGCCCACCATGTTCAACCCGGCGGCCTGGCCTTCAGCCACCGCGCTGGGCCAGAGAATGTCTATCATGTGGCGCTGTGTCCAACGATCATACACCTGAGCACAGTCACCGGCGGCAAAAACGCCGGGCACGCTGCTTTCCAGATATTCGTTTACCAAAATGGCCCGATCTGTCTGAATGGGGGAGTTTTGCACCACGTCTAGCTGCGGTTTCACGCCGATAGCCACGCCCAACAGGTCGCACTTGAAGGTGGCCCCGTCCTGGAGTTTCACCTCGCGCACCCGCCCGCGCCGGTCGCCGATAATTTCGGCCACTTCGGTGTTGGTGTGGATGTGGACGTGGTGGGCGCGCATCGCTTTTTCCAGCAGATGGCTCTCTTCGTCGTTGAAGACCTGGCTCCACAGGCGGTCGCGTCGCAGGAAATAATGGGTTTCCAGGCCGCGACGGGCCAACCCTTCGCTCAGCTCCAGGGCGGTAATGCCGCCGCCGACGACAACGGCGCGTTTGGCCCGTTTGCTGCGCTCGATGAGTTCGTTGGTCCCGTCGAAGGTATCCATGTAGACCACGCCTTGCAGGTCATGGCCGGGATAGGGCGGCGGGGTGGCGCGCGCGCCGGTGGCGATGAGCAGGCGGTCGTAGGGGAGGGAACGGCCGTCTGCCAGCCACACCAACCGGTTCATTACATCCAGCCGGGCCGCGCTGCCCAATACCAGATTCAGACGCCACTGCTCATACCAGGCCAGCGTGCGGCAGAAGACTTGTTTAGCCGGAATCTCGTTGAGTAGTACATACGCCAGACCGGGACGGGAATACATGGGATACGGCTCGCTCGTGAGAATGGTGATCTCGCCGGCCGGATCGTGGTGGCGGATGGTTTCAGCGGCCGTGGCCCCGGCCGCGCCATTGCCGATGATGAGGTATTGGACTGCGCGCATCGGGCTAACCTTCCTCTTTGGGTTCTAATTGTCCTGGTTGCCGGGACAATCGTTCCTGGACGATGGCGTGAAGGCCCGTTTCCCAGCGCAGCGTGCCGCGGGGACAGACGACGATACAGTTGCCACAACTAATGCAGGCAGGGTCGTCCACGGGCAGGCCCTGACGGGCATAATCGCGCACGGGGATGCCCACGGGGCAGTTGTAACCGCAGACGCCGCACTGTACGCAGCGGCTGGCGTCGGCCACGACGCGCCCCATTTCCAGTGTGGGCAGCGGTTGTTTGGCAGAGCCGGTTAATCGGTTTTTCAATCTTTGAATGATGCTCATAGTGGCTGCTGGGAGGG
>CALFEW010000410.1 GCA_937958365.1 uncultured Chloroflexota bacterium
AACGGGATGCTTCACTCCGAAGACTCCGTTCAGCATGACACGCTTTCTTGCTAGAATTGCAAAACACAGATTGCTTGGAATGAACCATGCCCAATTCTCAAAAAACTCACGATTGAGGCGCAAAACCAGTCTGGCGAATCGTTGGGCAGTTTCCTGCGCTATACAAGCCGATGTTTTGCCCCTTGAAATTAAGCCGAAAGGGAGCCACCGCCTGGCCTTTTTGCACCGCATAATCGGCCAGACTTTCCAACCAGTGAACGCCGATGGGCGGAATGAGCGGTTCGTCTATGACGCAGCAGGGAAACAAGACGAAGCCGCAGCCAACCGTAGCCGCTGCGTCAATGATGGCGATGTTGCAGCCGTGGGCGTGCATCCCCACCAGCAAGTCGAACTCCTGCGCCATGTCGGGGACGAAGGGTTTGGCAATGTGGTGGACCGGCTCGGCTGCGCCCAGGCGTACGCGCTGCCCGGTGGCGATGTCTTTGTATTTATCGGGCAGGAGTTGGTACGTGGGATCAATGACGGTTGCCTGCCAGCCGCTTTGTTGCAGCAGGTGGGCCAACAATCCTTTGCCCCCGGCAATGTCGGCGACGCGGCAGGGCGCAAAATGTTCGGTAAGCCAGCGGTGCAGCAGTTGAAAGCGGAACTTTTTCATTTTCCGCAGTTCTTTTGCGCGTTGTGCTTCTAATTGGCGTTGGTAGCTGAAGTCGGGGAGGAGGGGGGCGGTTACGGCCGTTCTCTGTTCCACACTCTCAAATAAACTCTGACCGAATTCGCGGTCTTTATGTCTGGTCATATTCCCTGAATTGTAACAGGTCTCCCGGCACGGAACCAGCGTGAACGGCCGTTCCTCAGTGGTCTGCCGCCAGGTTAAGCGAGCGTTCGATCACGCCGTAGGCTTCGCGTCTGTCTGGCGCGGAGAGGCAATCGTTTACCGTCTTCATGGTTTGTTATAAAATCCCCTGACTTGGCAACCAACAAGGAAAACTAAACGCATGAAAGTTTCTGTGATCATACCTGTTTACAACGAGCGGGAAACACTTATTCCCGCTGTAGAAGCCGTATTAGCCGTTAATCAGGCAGACGAAATCATTGTGGTAGATGATGGCTCGACTGATGGCACGCGGGACTTGTATCCGGCGTTGGCCGCGTTGGATGACATCATTCACGTGCATCTGCACGACCGCAACATGGGCAAGGGCGCGGCCGTGCGCACCGGCTTCCGCAAGGCCACCGGTGACATCTTTTTGATTCAGGACGCCGACCTGGAATATGACCCCCGCGATTATGAGGCGCTGCTGCGGCCTATCCGTGAAGGCAAGGTCGCGGTGGTTTATGGCTCGCGTTTTCGCGGCGGCCCAACCAAAACGATGTTTTTTACCCACATGGTAGGCAACAAAATTCTCACTCTGGTGACCAATATTCTCTACAACACCATCATGACGGACATGGAGACCTGCTACAAGGTGTTCCGCGCCGACGTGGTGCGCGATATTCCTTTGCGGTCACGCGGGTTTGAGTTTGAACCGGAAATTACGTCGAAGGTGTTGAAGCGGGGCCATCGCATTTACGAAGTGCCGATTTCTTATAACGGCCGTGAATTCGACGAAGGTAAAAAGCTCAACCCCTGGCGCGAAGGCCCAAAGGCGCTTTATTACCTCATCAAGTATCGTTTTGTGGATTAACCATTCCCAGCTTCCCGGAAGTTTCCAAACTTCCGGGAAGCTGCCAGACCGATGAATTGGCGGGTAAAAACCGGGTTGGTGATGGCAGCAGGGCTAACGGCCGTTCTCCGTTTCCACGCCCTCTTCGCCAACACCTTCCACGCCGACGAAGCCCTGTTTGCCACCTGGGCGCGTTACATTGCCACCTGGCGCGACCCGCTGCTGCTGACGCAGGCTGTTGATAAACCCCCCTTGCTCTTCTATTTGCAGGCTTTGTTTTACCTATATCCCGTGTTTGGCCCCTCGGAAATCGCCGCGCGGCTGCCCAATTTCATCGCCTCGATTTTGCTGGTTCCACTGGTAGGCGTGTGGGCGTGGCGGCTGTATGGGGATGGGGTAACGGCCGTTCTCGCCGCCCTCCTTCTCGCCCTCTCCCCCTTCGCCATCCAGTTCAGCGCCACCGCTTTCACCGACCCGCTTATGGTTTTCTGGCTGGTGGCGGCGATGGCGAATGTAGATTTCGGATTTCGGATTTCGGATTTCGGAGTGGCTACCGACCGCCAGCCATCAGCCACCGGACACCAACCACCAGCGGGCAATCGTCCCCTGCGGGCTGGCCTCTTTATGGGGTTGGCGGCGGCCACCAAATATCAGGCGTGGTTGTTTTTGCCGCTGATCGTGGGGTTGGCGTGGCTGCAAGGTTGGGGGCGGCGCGATTGGGCGCGTTTTGGCCTGGGCTTGCTGCCGGTGCTGGCCTTGCTGCTGGCCTGGGATGCGGCGCGGGGCGGCGGCCTCTCGCTCTGGTCGGCGCAGATGGGCAATTTTGGCGGCGTGCGCCTCATATGGTCGTGGGAGTTGTGGCCCCGGCTGGTCGGCTGGCTGGCAATGTGGCGCCGGCTGTTCGTCTCGCCGGTTTGGTTGCTGGTGATAGCGGTGGCGCTGACACGGCCGTTTCTCCCCCAAAAATTCACCATTCACCATTCACCATTCACCATTCACCATTCACAATTCCTCTCCCTCTTCATCGCCGCCTACTTCCTCCTCCACTGGTTTCTCGCCGTCCCTATCTGGGATCGTTACCTGCTGCCGCTGCTGCCGCTGATCGCCCTGCTCGTGGCGCGGCTTTTGGCGGAAATTGTCAATGGTCAATGGTCAATTGTCAATGGTCAACGGCGCAGGTTCATTGTTATCTGTTCACTGTTATTGGTTAGCCTGTTACTTCCCGCCTGGGGTGGGCGCAACGGCCGTTACCCCATCGGTGGACAGCCCCAGGCAGATGGCGGCGCGGCGCAAATTGCCGCCCTGCTCTATGACGCGCCCTACGGTACAGTCCTCTATGACCACTGGTATAGCTGGCACTGGGACTATCACCTCTTTTGGCGGCGCGTCTTTGTGAATTGGGTTCCGTATCCGGCTGCCCTGGCTGAAGATTTGCACGTCTTTGGCGACGATGGCAGCCCACGTTACCTGGTTTTGCCTCTGGACGAACCTGCGCTACCATTCCGGCGGGCGGTCGCCGCCGCCGGTTTCCGGCTGGAGCCGGTGGCCGCGCCCGAAGCAACCGAGATGCAGCTTTATCGGATTGAACGATGAGTGATGAAAGCTCTGTTTTTCGCGGCCAAAACCATAAAAATCCGCGTTAATCCGCCGCATCCGTGAAAATCCGCGTCCTATTTCTGTGGAATAACCAATGAATCGTAAACTTTGGGGAATTGCAACCGGGATAACCCTGGTGGGGCTGATTTTGTTGTTTTTCAACAAGATGGCCTTCAGCAACCTGATTCTGGCGCGGGGGGACACGTTTCTCTACTTTTACCCGTACTGGCAGGCGGCAGCCGAGGCGTTGCAGCACGGCCGTATCCCCCTCTGGAACCCCAGCCTATTCATGGGCGCACCGCTGCTGGCTAACAGCCAGGTTGGGTTCTTTTACCCGCTTAACTGGCCGGTGTGGCTGCTGCTGCCCACGCCCTACGCCGTCAGCGCGTCCATCATCCTGCATCTGGTGATTGCCGGGTGGGGGGCTTATCTGGCCGGGCGGCGGCGATTAGAGCTGGGCCGGGCGGCGGCCTGGCTGACGGCCGTTCTCTTTGCCCTCGGCGGCTATCTGACAGCCCAGGTCGAACACGTGAATCAGGTGCAAGGACTGGCCTGGCTGCCCTGGTTCCTGGTGGCGCTGGGCAACGGCCGTAGGCGCGATGGGCGCGACGGCTTGAAACGCGCCCTGGCCCTCGGCGTATTGTTTGCCCTGCAACTCCTTGCCGGGCATACCCAAACTGCCTTCATCAGCGGCGTGGCGGTGGGGGTGTGGGCGCTGGCGGGAACCGAAAGATTGAAGATCAAAGATTGGCGACCGCCTAATCTTCAATCTTCAATTTTCAATCTTTTGGCCCGTTTCTTGCCCATTGTCCTCGCCGTCTTTGTGGCTTTGCTGCTCACGGCCGTGCAACTCCTGCCCACCCTCGAATTAACCGGCCTTTCCAGCCGCCAGGGCGGCCTGACGCCCAACGAGGTGCTGTCGTTTTCCTGGCATCCCCTGCTCATCGGGCGGTCGCTGCTGCCCGCCTATGGGCAATCGTTGTTCTCTGAATACGTCGCCTTTTTGCCGATTACGGCGCTGGTGTTGGCGGTGGTGGGTGCGTGGCAGTGGCGCAGACGGCCGGGTGTGCTGGCAGCGCTCGTCCTGACGGCCGTTGGCCTGTTCCTGGCCCTCGGTCTGTTTAACCCACTCTACTGGCTGCTGGCCCGGCTGCCCGGCTTCGATTTGTTTCGCGTGCCCGCCCGCTGGCTGGCGCTGTATGCCCTGGGCGCGGCGCTGCTGGCGGGTGCAGGATTGGAGAGATTGCGGATTGCGGATTGCGGATTGCGGATTTCCAGAACACGGAATACGGAACACGGAACACGGAACACGGAACACAGCTTACCGCTTGTTGCCTTCGCCTTCGTCCTATCCCTGAT
This sequence comes from uncultured Chloroflexota bacterium, assembly GCA_937958365.1. Classification (GTDB taxonomy): domain Bacteria; phylum Chloroflexota; class Anaerolineae; order Promineifilales; family Promineifilaceae; genus Leptovillus. Next base: position 4,620 of record CALFEW010000410.1, read on the forward strand.
GGGCTGGACGATCCTGGCAGGTTTTCTGGCGCAGTGGCTGCCCACCGGGCCGGAAGCGCCGTTTGAGTGGCCGTCGCCCCTGACCTGGGCTTTGTGGCTGGCGGAATTGGCGTTGGCGGCGGGCTGGTGGCTGGTGGCGCGCCGCCGGTGGCGGGTGGCGATGGGCGGGATGGTGGGCACGGCCGTTCTCTTTCTCTTCCTCGCCTCCCGCAGCCTGCCCTACAACCACCTCACCACGCCGGAAGCATGGTTCGATGTGCGCCCGCCGGCGGCAAGGCTGATTTCGGACTTTAGATTTCGGATTTCGGATTCTGGCGAGTCCTTGACCCTTTCGCCTCTCCATGCTCCGCCTGACCGGCTGCTCAGTCTCTCCGCCATCTTTTTTGATCCGGGGGATTTGGCGGAGATCGAGAGCATTTATGCCGGGCAGTTAGACGCGGCGGCGCTGTACGATTACATCGTCGCCATCAAGCAAAAAGAGATCATTGCGCCCAATTTGCCGTTGGCCTATGGGCTGGCTTCGGTAGATGGTTTCGACGGTGGCGTGCTGCCGCTGCGCGCCTACAGCCAGTTGATGCGCCTGATTTTGCCCGCAGGCGTGACGACGACCGACGGCCGTTTGCGCGAATATCTGGACGCCGCGCCGGAAGCGAAATGGTTGGATTTGTTCAACGGCCGTTACCTCATCACCGACAAAACCGGCGACCAGTGGCGCAAAGTCAGCCCGGCGAACCTGGAAGTTTTTTTTGACTTGCAGCACCCGCAAACCATCGCCGCTGGCGAAACGGCGGCCATCGCTTACGCACCGCCTTTCCCGGCGGCGGCGCTGGCCGTGCTGACGACCGGCGAACCGGGCGCGCTCACCGTAACAACGGCCGTTGGCGAGCAGTGGCGGTTGGAACCGGCGGCCGTAGATGGCGACCTGGTCTGGTTTGCGTGGCCGGAAACGGCCGTTGCCCAAACCATCACCTGGCACGCCGCGGCGGCCACGCCCTGGCAAATCCAGGCGGCCACGCTGGTTAACCCTCAGGATGGCACGTTTATGCCCCTGACGCTGGGCAGTTACCGCCTCATCCATTCCGGCGACGTGAAGATTTACGAGAATCTAGACGCGCTGCCTCGCGCCTTTTTGTTGTCTGCCTGGCAGTGGCAGCCGGACGAAACGGCCGTGCTGACCGCCATGCAAAACCCGAACTTTGATCCGCGGCAAACGGCCGTGTTGCTGGGCGAAGGCGAAGACCTGACAGGTCTTCAAGACCTGTCAGGTCTGGCGGAAATCACCTCTTACGCGCCGGAGCGGGTGGTGGTGCGCACGAACGCAGCACAAGAAAGTTTGCTGCTGCTGACCGACGCCGATTATCCCGGCTGGCAGGCGACAGTGGACGGTCAACCGGCGGCCATTATCCCGACAGATGGGCTGTTTCGCGGCGTGTTTGTGCCGGCGGGCGAGCATGAAGTGGTGTTTGCCTTTGCGCCACAGAGTTTTGCGAACGGCCGTCTGATTTCTCTGGCAAGTTTGGCGCTTTTGTTTGTTGGTTTGTTGGTGGTGTGGTGGGTTCGTAGGCAAGCCCGACCAGCCTACAACCCTGACAAACTTCCCAAATAATAGCGGCGTAAAGCATCTTTATGCGGGTGATTGTGTTAGAATTAGAGGTGATGAAAGCCTATTTCTGGGGCTGCTGGGGTGATGGCGGGAACGGCCGTTGACCAAAAACCTGATAAAAGAGAGGGATTAGCATGAAAAACCTGTTGGTAAGAGATTGGATGGTGTCCGATGTGGTGAGCGTTGACCCGCATGAACCCATGCTCTCAGCGCATAAACTCATGCGCGAGAAAAACATACGCCGCCTGCCGGTTGTGGAAAACAACAAAGTCGTCGGCATCATGACCCGCAGTGACGTGCGTCAGGCACAACCATCCAGCGCTACCACGTTGAACGTCTGGGAGATGAATTACCTTCTGGCTAAACTCCAGGTTCAAGACGTCATGTCCAAATTGGTTATCACCCTCAGCCCGGAGGATACCATTCGCACGGCGGCGACGTTAATGCACGAGAATCGCTTCGGCGCATTGCCTGTGGTGGATGCGCAAGGCAACCTCGTCGGCATTATCACTGAATCAGATATTTTCCGCATCCTGATTGCCTGGTTCAACGAAGAAACCGGCGAGACCGCAGCCTGAGAATGGGCTAATATCCGTATTCGGTATTCCGTAGGGCGCTACCTCTGGCGAATACCATCGGAATACGATGTACGGACTCCGGATTGCGGATACCAGGTATCATTGATATTAAATGTCGTCAACTGATAGATTGCTCACAGAGATTAAAGATTACCGACAATTGTTCATCTTTGCTCTTGCAAAAGAAGTCATTTCTGGACCGTTAACGTAAAGTTGATGACAGTCAGGTGACCAGCAGCGGTCACCGTTTTTTTGTCTTACACTCGCGGAGCTTCTCACAAGCATCTGCGCACTTTAGAGGAGATTTTTTACATGTCTGAGAAAAGAAAAAAAGTTCGGGTTGCCATCATTGGCGTTGGCAACTGCGCTTCATCGTTGGTACAGGGCTTGCAGTATTACAAAGACGCGCCGGATGACGCGGAAATTCCCGGCCTGATGCACGCAACGGTGGGCGGCTATCACGTCCGTGACATTGAGCTTTCGGCGGCGATTGACGTGGTGGAAGGTAAAGTAGGCAAGGACTTGAGCGAGGCGATTTGGGCGCACCCCAATAACACCATCAAGTTTGCCGACGTGCCTTACCTGAATGTTCCCGTGGCGCGAGGCATGACCCACGACGGCATTGGCAAATATGTCAGCACGGTCGTCAAAAAAGCGCCCGGCCCGACGGACAACATCGTCAAAATCTTGAAAGACAGCGGCACGGATGTGGTGATCAATTTCCTGCCGGTCGGTTCAGAAATGGCGACGAAGTGGTATGTGGAACAGGTGATGGACGCGGGCTGCGCTTTTGTGAACGGTATCCCGGTCTTTATTGCCAGTTCGCCTTATTGGAGCAAGCGCTTTGCGGAACGCGGCCTGCCTATCGTTGGCGACGACATCAAGAGTCAGTTGGGCGCGACGATTACGCACCGGGTGCTGACGAATTTGTTTAAGGATCGGGGCATCCACATTGACCGCACCTATCAGTTGAATTTTGGCGGCAACATGGACTTCTACAACATGTTGGAGCGGGATCGCCTGGAATCGAAGAAGATTTCTAAGACGCAGGCGGTGACGAGCCAACTGCCGTATGACCTGGGCGCGGATAACGTCCACGTGGGGCCGAGCGATTATGTGCCGTGGTTGACCGACCGTAAGTGGTGTCACATCCGCATGGAAGGTCGGGCGTTTGGTAATGTGCCGCTGCAATTGGAACTGAAGCTGGAAGTATGGGACTCGCCGAATTCGGCCGGGGTGATGATTGACGCGGTGCGCTGCGCGAAGCTGGCCCTGGACCGGGGCATTGGCGGCCCGCTGATTGCGCCGTCGAGCTATTTCATGAAGTCGCCGCCGGAGCAGTTCCCGGATGATGAAGCGCGGAATATGACGGAAGCGTTTATTGCGGGGGAATAGTTGGGAGTGGTTGGTGGGGAGTGGTTAGTTGATAGTGGTTAGTTGATAGTAAAAAGGCCGGATATGTCCGGCCTTTTTTGTTGGTTTGTTGGTTAATCGTTGGCTGTTATCTGTTATCTGTTGTCTGTTTTTCGTTTGATAACGGCCGTTCCGCCCACCAGCAGCGCCACGACGACCAGCAGCAAAAGCGGCCAGGTGGTGGGTTGGGTAGAGAAGGATTGGAGGGTAACGGCCGTTGGTGATACATCACAAGGTGTGCCCGCGCCGGTAGAACCCGTCCAATCGGCGTTGGTATCAGTGTCTACAAAGGCTGTGTTGTAGGTTCGACGTTGTAACGAGACGCCACTGTTGTCAAATACGGCCGGCGCCGCTGGATTCAGGACAGACGTGTCAGTGCCATAAGATAAGCCATCAATTACAGTCGCTAGATTGTCTCTGAGAATCAGACGGTCGTTGGTGTTTGCCAGATTGCCGTTAAACCAGGTTGAAGGCAGGTATGACAGGGGTGTGTTTGCCCCAGTACAACCGTAGAGGGCAAAGTTTATATTTGCATGGGCGACAACCAACAGTTTACCCGCTTCCAAATTTATGTTGGGCAGAGTCATTGTGGTGGAACCATTATCATTCACGGTCCACCCGGTAAGATTAATTGTCGCCCCAGAATTGTTGTACAGTTCAAAGAATTCATCACCTGGTTCGACAAATCCACCGGCCGATGCGGGGTCTGCATTAACTTCCACGATCAGGATGTCGCCGGGGTTGGCATTGGATTCGGCCTGGGCTAGTTCCACACCCCACAGCCATAAGCCGGGCAAAATAATCAACCCAAGTGCGATAACCCAGGGATGTGGATACAACAATACACGAGAATAACGACTGGACATGATCTCCTCCTGTGAACTATTTGGTTTTAAGCACGGTAATAAAACTGGCTTGTTAGCCCCAAAAGACAACAAACACTATTTTAAGACTTGCTGCGACTGCCAAAGTTAGAAATTGGTTGTAAATTAGTTAACACAAGGGCTAACGGCCGTTTACCACCCCCTCCTCATCCTCCCCCACCACGTAGGCAAACGGCATCGCCGTCGTGTTAAAAGCCACGCCCACCTGCCCCTGTGCGTCCACGGCGATCAGGCCGCCTGTGCCCTGCACCCGCGCCGCCAAAAGCTGGATCGCCGCTTCGCAGGCTGCCTGCGCCGGCAGCCCATCGCCCACAAAATCGCACACCCGCTTGCTGATCACCACCTTCATCAGCGCCTCGCCCAATCCGGTGGCGCTGACGGCCGCTGTCCAATTGTCGGCGTAGCCGCCGGAACCCACCAGCGGGCTGTCGCCGACGCGGCCGGGCATTTTGTTGCGCGTGCCGCCGGTGGATGTGGCCGCCGCCAGGTCGCCGTGTATGTCAATCGCCACTGCGCCCACTGTGTCGCCCAATGGCCCGGCGACCGGTTGTTCGATGTGTCCGCCATTGGCTTCGGGCGGCACGATCAACTCCTCCACGGCGCAGCGCGGAAAGCCGATCTGGTCGGCGAAAGCGTTGGCTCCGGGACCCACGAGAAAGGTGTGTTCGGTGTCGGTCATCACGCGGCGGGCCAGGCTGATGGGGTGACGCACGCATTGCACGGCCGCGACCGCGCCCATGTTGAGCGAACGGCCGTCCATGATCAGCGCGTCCATCTCCACTTCACCGTTGGTGTTCAGATAACTGCCCCGACCGGCGTCCAGAGCCGGGCAATCTTCCAGGATGTGAACGGCCGTTTCCACCGCATCCAACGCACTGCCGCCCGCCTTCAACACCGCATGGCCGGCCAGCGCCGCTTCGCGGCAGGCAGCCAACGCCACCTGCATCCGCTCCGATTCAACGTCCCACGCGCCCGCGCCGCCATGCACCACAATTGCTAAATTAGCCACAATGGCCTCCTCATACGCATAAAATTTAGACCCCCATTATCCGTCAAAATCGCCGGAAGAATAAAAACGCACTGTTAGCAAGGGTAAGAAATAGGACGCGGATTTTCGCGGATACGGCGGATGAACGCCGATTTTTGGCAATGGGCATGGTTCAATGGCTACCGGGCAATTCTCATTCCCCAGTCCCAGACATAATGTTTCTTGCAAGCTTCACCGCCTATACTAGGCGAAGAAATCAGGCAATCGCCCGCTTCCTCTGGGCGATTGCGAGGAAACTTGACCCCGCTATGAACCGAATATCGCGCAGAACGGCAAGCTGGCTGATGGCGGCTCTGCTTGTCATCGTGTTAGCCCACAGGCTAAACGCCAGCGCCAACAGCTTATTTCTCTACTTCACCGATAACCTGACGGCGACCGGAACCAGTCCAGACGTAACAGAGATGGAGCAGGCGCTGCTCGATCTCTTAAACTCGGCCGAAGTTTCTGTGGATGCGGCCATTTATGGCCTGAATCGCAGCGCCATCCGCGACGCGCTGATCGCTGCCCATGAACGGGGCGTGGTTGTGCGGGTGGTGACGGATGACGAGTCGCGGGAAGATGGCAGCAGCTACGCGCCCTATTATGCGGCGCTGGCCGCGGCCGGCATTCCCATCGTAGATGACAATCGGCCAGGATCGTTGATGCACAATAAGTTTTTTATTGTGGACGAGACGGTGGTCTGGACGGGATCGGCCAACATGACGGATGGGGATTTTACGCTGAATCATAATAATACGGCCGTTTTCACCTCCCCCGATCTGGCCGCCATGTACCAGACCGAATTTGAGCAAATGTTTGTCAGTCGTCGCTTTAGCACGGCCAAAACGCCCCAAAACAGCCACACCATTGTAGATGGCAGCGTGTTGATTGAGCTGTATTTCTCGCCCAAGAATCACGCGGCGGCGGCCTTGTTGGAAGAAGTCGCCACGGCGACCGAAAGCATCTACTTCAGCATCTATTTTCTAACAGACGACGACGTGCGTGACGCGCTCATCGCCAAAGCGGCGGAGGGCGTGGCTATTCGCGGCGTGTGGGATCGGTTGGGCGCGTCGAACGCCTATTCCGACGACGAGGCGTTGTGCCAGGCGGGTATTCCCATCAAATTCGAGAACTTGCCCGGATTGATGCATAACAAATTCATGGTGATAGACCCTGCTGGCCCCAATCCGCGCGTGATCACCGGCAGCATGAACTGGTCGGCGGCCGGTGATGAGAGCAACGACGAGAATTTGCTCATCCTGCACAGCGCGGCTGACGCCTCAGTGTACACTCAGGCGTTCATGGAGATTTACAACGCCTTACCGGCAACCACAAGCTGCAATCCAGAACCGGTCGTCGAGTACCGGCTTTACTTACCCTTTATGTTAAATTAAGGTATTTATACAGGTGTCGCTTGCCCTCTCCCCAGCCCTCTCTCTTTGGGAGAGGGCTGGGGAGAGGGTAATACCTGTACAGATACAAATTAAGAACAAGACCGGGTAGGTTTTGAGACTCAGCCGAATTGGGGACGGGTTCAATCCCCAGTCCCCAGCACGTTTTTATACTCAGGTTGACTTGAAAACCAGGGTTTTGTGCAGCCTGTCATTCTGACGAGTCTTCGAGGAAGAATCCCCTGCGGCTGACGTATAGGAACGAAAATTAAATAACGTACAGAACTGAGATTAGAGATTGGAGATTAGAGACTGGTCCAATCTCCAATCTTCTGTAGGTTGTTTAATCCGCATTCCATAGGGATTCTTCGCTCCGCAGACTCCGCTCAGAATGACAAAGCACAAAAACTCCGGATTTCAACTCGATTTCAGTTTGATCCGCGTTCCCTAGGGCGCGTCTACCCATAGTTGGTAGGGTGTGTTATTGGGCTGCCCATCGTTGATCACCCGGATGTAATAACGCCCGACCGGTTGCACTGCCATAACATGGACCGTTTTGGTGGTGGATTGGCTGCCATCGTTACCCAGGATGGTTAAACTGCCGCACAGTGCGCCCCCGTAAACGACAATTTGCCCCAACTCTGGCGTGAAGTTGGTCAGGTGGACGGTGATGTTAGCGGGAGTGGCCAGATCGAAGCGATACCAGTCGTCTACGTCGTCGGGCAGGAAGGCATAGGTCTGGTTTATGGAAATGGGATATGCCTGCGTGCAAATGTCGTTGGGTTCTTCGGGGGAGAAGTTCTTGAAAACGGCCGGTAGGTGGACGTAGTAAGGTTCGCGGATGGTGACGCTGATGGTTTGAGCGGCGTTCAGTGGATGCCCGGCTGCGTCCTGGCCCACGGCCGTTACCGTATGGCTGATCACCTGCCCGGCCTGCCCGCTGACCTGGGCAGCAAACTGGCATTCATAATTGCCGCTGACCAGCAAACTCTGAGGCGTGGCGCACGTCCCTGCGGCGCCCAGGTCGCCGATGATGCTGTCTACCAGACTGGTGATGGTGACGCTGACAATGCTGGTGTTGCTGACATTTACGGTAAAGGTAACAAGACCACCTGGTTCGATCACGCTCAGGGGGTTGGCCTGAAGTTGCAGAACGGCCGTCGGTCCAGGGTCGGCGCACGATTCTGTCTGGGCGCTGTTGGTCTGGCCGGGCGTGATGCAGCGAACGCTGAAGTCTACGTTGTTAACGGCCGTGTCTACCCCATTTGGAAAGCGAGAAATACCGGTGAAAACGGCCGTAGCTGAATCAGACAGACCCACTCCCGACCCTTCCACATAAGGCGGCGACGTGTCGCCATCATAACTCACCACATCCACAATCTCATTACTCAGGGTGAGCGCTACCGCGTCAGGCGCGCCATTCTGAATCAGATCCACATTGGGCGAGACGTCCAGATCGCAATTCATCACGTTGGCCGCGTTGCCACAAATGACAAAGTAAGCGCCAGCCGCCAGGTCAAAATCTGGCAAAGCGATTGATTGGTAAACAGAATCATCCGCGCCATTCACAAGCCGGACCGTGTAAGCTAACAGATTGGCGGCGACGGTGTCGGCGTTGTAGATTTCGATGAACTCGGCCGTATCACTGCCCGGCTGGTTATAGTCAATTTCGTTGATGACCAGATCGCG
>CALFEW010000411.1 GCA_937958365.1 uncultured Chloroflexota bacterium
GAACAGGTGATGACTGACCCGTTTACTCAGGATGAAACGGCCGTGGAAGCCCTCTACCAACTCTGTCTTACCTATGCGGCAGAGATGTGACTCATCATTAAGGAGAAAAAATGTACGGACTCATCGGCAAGATTATCGCCACGCCTGGTCAGCGTGACACCTTGATAGCCATTCTACTGCGAAGCTCGGCCAAGATGCCGGGCTGCCACAGCTACGTCATCGCCAGGGATACGGCTGACGCCGACGCCATCTGGATTACCGAGGTTTGGGACAGCCAGGCAAGCCATCAAGCATCACTCGCTTTGCCAGCGGTGCAGGCGGCTATTGCCGAGGGCCGGCCGCTCATCGCCGGTTTTGGCGAACGGTTTGTCACGGAACCGACCGTTGGGCAAACAGAGCTTCAATCAGCCGCGCCCATTCGCCTGGCCACGCCCGCCGATCTGTCCCTGCTCTACGCATTAGACCACATCGCCGACACCCAGGTGGAACGCCGTGCTTTCATTGCCCAGGCGGTGGTGGATGAGCGGGTCTGGATGGTCGAACTGGATGGGCAGGCTGGCGGATACAGTGTCATCCGGCATGACTTTTTCGGCCATTCTTTCCTGGAACTGCTGTACATCGCCGCCGACTGGCGAGGGCAGGGATTGGGACCGAAGCTGATTCGCTTCATGGAGACGCAATCTCGCTCCACCATGTTCTTCACTTCTACCAACGAATCAAACCGGCACATGCAGCACGTTTTGGAGAAATTGGGCTATGAACGATCGGGCATTATTCACAATCTGGACCCTGAAGACCCTGAACTTGTGTATGTCATAAACCTGGTTGACTGACAAAACGACCGACCTGCACGATACCTATTTATCCCCATCCCTGGCGTCTGCTGTTTTCCTCCAGGGTGTGGAACGCGGCGCAGGACAGCAGGATTTGGGAACCGGCCGTTAGTAGGCGACATTCCCGCGCCAGCCCTGCCGTGCGGCTGATGGAAAGCTCGGAAATGGTGAGTGTCCCGGCGTTGCTCAGGCCGCCGCCGGAGCAGTCGGAGCCACATGAAGCGCTATTTTCGACACACCGGCAAAACGGCCGTTATCACCCAAAATTCAAACAGGTATCTCTGGCAGACTACAAGCCACGGCCGTATCCTCTCCCAGCGCTTGCAAAACTTTCTCCACCCGTGCCCAGAGCAGAGCGGGATTGGAAGACCCCTCCGGCGGGCAGCATTCGACCAATCGCAAAAAGTGGCGGATGTGCGCCCGCGCGACCGCCAAATCCCCCTGTTGTCAGGCGACATACGCCAGCAGGCTCACAACCGCCAGCGCCTCGCGGAGCCAGGCGGGTTGATGGTTGGCCGGCGGCTGGCGGCAGCGCCGGCTGCCGCTGGGGTGTGGGGGCATTTGAAGCATCGGGAAGAGCGCAAGTCTGTATTCTGTTATCTGCTGCCTGCTGCCTGTTGGCTGTTATTCCCACAATTAACCGGCAACAGATAGCCAAACTGTAAGATTTACCTTATACCTTTTCCTCAAGCTACCGTATGGCCGTGAAGCGGCGGTGCATCATATGGCTGGTTCACTTCACGGGGGAGTTTGAACCATCCAGGCGCCACCGCAGCCAGCCACCCGGCAGACAAACTCTCCGAAGTTTCTAATTAAGAAAACTGAATACCGATTCCTGAAGCGAGGCGCAGTTGATACCGGGTGTATCGGGGTTTTTGTGTCTCCTACATCGTTAACTTTGCACGGCCGTTGCCGTCAATACTTTCATCCCAAAAGGAGATTCATGCAATGACGAAACAAACTCGATTCACACAACCGCTCAACCGTCACTCTTTTCACCCACGACCGTTGGAGAAAAGAGTGATGCGTTTTCATATCAGTAAAACGGCCGTTAAGCTGTTCGGTTTATTCGCCTTGATATTATTGGCGCTGGCGCTGGCCTCCCCTATGCCAACA
>CALFEW010000412.1 GCA_937958365.1 uncultured Chloroflexota bacterium
CAACCAACCCCTCAGTATCGCGGTGGGCGCGAGGTCCGGCGCGATAGGGAGTAATAAGACCATGAGTAGGGTCTCATTGCCACGCTTGCCGGTCGCCCCGACCGAGCCAGGCGAAACAGAAGACACCGGTGCCCTTATCCCGGCCGGCGACTTTTACCGCAGGAGAATCATGGATAACGGCCGGTTAAGCGTTATGCACACAAGAATCTACGACTACTGGCGGCCACAAGTGGGCGCGCCCACAGCCTACGACCTGGCCCTTGTCGCCTTCAGCAACGAAGCGGCGTACCAGGCGCTCAAAAGGAGGGTTACGAACTGTGACCTCACCTGACCTTTTAGCGCTCATTGCCGACGACACACGGCAGATATCCTATCGGCCGCGATGGAACAGCTTCACCGGCAGCATCGAAGCGACCATCCTGTTGCAGCAGGTGATTTACCGTTGGGTCCACAACGGCCGTGCGCCGTTCTACAAGTTTAACGAAGCCTGCCAGCACCCGGCGTATCGGGAAGGCGACAGTTGGAGCGAGGAGCTAGGCTTCACGCGGCGCGAGTTGGAGACGGCGCGCAGCAAAATCGCCGTCAACACCAAAGGCGACCTGGACAAGAAAGCGCTGATCTCCTACTGGCGCGACGCCGACCGGAAGACGTGGTACGCGCTAAACGAGAAAGCGGTCATCAAGGAACTGATGCAAATCTACCCACCGGCCAGCAAAGCCAGCGCCGGCATCCAGGGGCGAATTGACCTGCCCGATGGGCCGGCCGACCTAATGGCGGAACCCGCCAATAGCAACGAGGAAAACCTGGCAAAGCTAATGGCGGATTCCGCCATTAGCAACGGCGAAAACCCGCCCGACCTAATGGCGGATTCCGCCATTAGCCTGGAGGTAGAGCGTGACCTAATGGCGGATTCCGCCATTAGCCTGGAGGTAGAACGTGACCTAATGGCGGAATCCGCCATTAGCAATCGGGTAGAACCGGCTGACCTAATGGCGGAATCCGCCATTAGCATTTCGCCCGCGGCCGACCTAATGGCGGAATCCGCCAATAGCCAATGGCGGAACCCGCCATTAGCCAATGGCGGAAAGCGCCAATTGCTAATGGCGGAATCCGCCATTTGCTTATTCACAAAGAATACTACAAAGAAAACACCAAAGAACACAGCAAAGAACAAAGCAACAACAACACGCGCACCCGCGAGCGCACGCGAGGCCGAGCCGGGGGATGTTGTTGTTGTTGCGGTCCTCGCCTGGCTCGGCTTTGTGGGTGATGCGGCCAAAGAGCCACTAACGGCCGAAACGGCCGTCGCCTGGGCGATTTGGCTGCAACTCAAACGGGCGCGGCTGGTGGCGCAGGGCAAAGAGCCGTTGAGCATCACCATCGCCGCCTGGCGCAAAGCCCACGGCCAGCCGGCCGACGACTGCCTGCGCCTGGCCCGCGCCTGGCTGCGCATGAACGACGACGAGCGCCGCCTGGCCCTGGACACGGCCGCCGCGCCGTTTTTCGGGCTGCGGCCGGACATCCTGCCGGAGTCGCTCCAGCCGTTTGACATCCCCGGCCAGACGCTCCACCACCTCTACGAGGCGACCCACGGCCGTTTCCTGCCCGCGGCGCTGCTGCCGCCGGAGCCGGCCGACGCCGAGGCAAGCGCGCCAGAGCCGCTGGCCGCACCACCGCCGCCTGGAGCAGCCTACGAGATGCCGCCGGAAACGGCCGCCCTATGGCAGTCGGTCTTGGACGAGCTAGAGATGCAGATGACCAAAGCGACGTTCAACACCTGGCTGAGAGGCAGCAAGCTGCAACTCGACGACGGCGGCGCGGCGATTGTCTACACCGGCAACAGCTACGCCGCCGACTGGATTAACGGCCGTCTGCGCGACACCGTGAGCCGGACCCTGTCGGCCGTCGCCGGCCGGGAGTGGGGCGTCGAGGCCCGCGTAGAGCGCAGCGAGATGCCCGAAGGGCAATGAGGGGGTGGGAGCCAGGGGGACCGGGTGGCGCGGCCGTCCGGCCAACCGTTGAGCCGACAATCCACAGCGACCAGAGGCGTTTGGCCCACAAGGAGGACTTGCCTGATGACGATTGTAACCAACAGGGGGGGAGAGCTAACCACCCCCAAAAAAAGAGGCCGGCGAATGAAGCGCCGGCCAACCATATCCACCAGAGCATTTAGGGGTATACGGCCGTTCCAGTATAGCAGAGTTGGTATCTCAACTTCAACGGCCGTTTCCCACAAAGGACGTGTGGCATGCAAAGAATTCTGGTCCTTTTGTTGTTGGGCTGCGGCCTGCTGCTGGCAGCGGCGGTGTTGGTGATGAGCCAGACGGCCGGTGAGGCGATTGACGCCTACGTGACCATCCAGGGGCAGCCGTCCAGCGCCGCCGAGTTGGCGCTGCAATCGCGCCAGACGCCGCCGGTGGCCGTCGAGCGCACGCGCTCCTGGGCCGGGGCGGGTCTGCTGGCCCTGGCGCTGGTCGTGGTGGCCGCGTTCCTGCTCGCCATGCGCGGCGGAACCGACCTCCTGCGCCAATGGCGACTTGTGCGCAAACCACCGTCGTCGCCGCCGACCGCTCAGTTTCCCATGCCCCAAATTCCCACCGGCGCGCCGGGTTATTACGCGCCGCCGGTGGACAGGCTGCCGCGCGTGCAGCGGACACAGGAGTTGCCGCAATGGACCGAAAGCGACTGATCTTCATCACCCTCATCAACCTCCTGGCGCTCTTTGCCACTTCCCTGGCCGGCTGCGCATCGTCGCCGGTGGCCGGCTACACCGCCCCGCCGGTCAGCGTGAGCGTGGCCGAGGCCACCTACATCGCCGCCGCGCAGGCGGCGACGGCGCAGTCACGTCAGGAATGGGCGGCGGCCACCAGCCAGGCCGCCCAGGCGACGGCCGTCGCCCAATCCACCCGCGACATCATCACCCTGACGGCCGACGGCGCGGCGCTGCGAGCCACCCTCCAGGCGCTCGACGTGGACGCCACCCGCGCAGCCATCGCCAGCAATGCGACGGCGACGGCCGTGGCGATGGTCGCCGACGTGGAGCAGCGCCTGGTGGCCGACGAAGCCACCCGCCTGGCTATCCAACGCGACAGGGAGCGGGTCGCCATCCACAACGAGGAGCGCTGGTCGGCCGTGTGGCCCTGGCTGGTGGCGGTGGCCGTCATCAGCGTGGCGGTGGTGGCGCGAGCGGTGGCCGTCGCCCTGGAGCAGCGCTCACGGCCGCTGGTGGTGGACCGGGGGGAGAACCGCGAGCCGGCCATCCTCATCTACACCGGCAACGGCTACCGGCAGTTGGCCGAGCCAAAGGTGACGGCCGTGTCCCCGGCCATCGCGCCGCTGGCGCTGCCGGAGCCGTTGCCGTCGGCCGACTTGCCGGCGCTCACCAGCGGTCACGCCCTGGTCGTCGGACCCACCGACGCCGGCAAGTCAACGGCGCTGCGGGCCATCATCCAGGCGCGGCTGGCGGAAGGGCAGCAGGTCTACGTGCTGGACCCCCACCACCGGCCGGGCAACTGGCCGGGGGCGACGGTCATCGGCGGCGGCCGGTCGTTTGAGGAGATTGGCAGGTTCATGGGCTGGATGATTGACCAGTTGAACGTGCGCGCCAGGGAGATGATGCAAGGGCAAGAGCAGTTCGCGCCGGTGACGGTGGCGACCGACGAGATGCCGGCCATCGTGGATGAGTTGGACCGGGGGGCGCGGGTGGTGTGGCAGAAGTGGGTGCGCGAGGGGCGGAAGTTCGGCCTGTTCCTTGTCGTCTCGACCCAAAGCACGCGGGTGGAAACGCTGGGCATCAAGGGCGAAGGCGACATCCTGCAGAACTTCGGGGCCATCCTCTATTTGGGCGAGTCGGCCGTCGCCGCCTACCCCCACCTGGCGCAGCCGCAGGAACGGCCGGCGGTGCTGCGCACGCTGCGCGGGGCGCGGCCGGTCGTGGTGCCCCACGTGCGGCCGGAAGGCAGCCATGAACCGATTATCATCGCCCCCGCGCCGATGGCGGCGCACGATGGGCCGGCCGGCCGGGTGGAGAACGTCGGAATGTCCACGCCCTATGGGTTCATCAGCCCGGCGATGATTCAGCAGATTGTCGTCATGACGCAGGCCGGGGAGTCGGGGCGGGCGGTGGAACGGGCCGTGTTTGGCTACGACGGCGGCCACGCTTACAACCAGCGCATCGCCGTGTTGCAGGCGCTGCTGCCCGCGGCGCTGCCACCCCCCTAGCGGGGGTGCTACGTGCTACGCGGTGCGTGGTAGCAGTGCTACGTAGCGCTACGTAGCACCTGGTAGCAGTGCTACTACCTCCTATAGCACCCGCGTAGCACCCACGTAGCACCCGCGTAGCACGTAGCACTTTCGTAGCACGTTAGTAGCACAAGGAAACTATCAATGAAGCAAAGAATGAGTGAGAAAGAAAGGGATGCCTGGCGTGAATTTGTCCAGGCCGAAGGCACAAAAGACGGGTCAAAAGTGACCCAATCGCTGTGGCTGGCCGTCGCCGTTCTGGTTGCCGTTTTGTTTATCGTCGTCTATTGGTCGGTTGGCGCTTACGCAGGGTAAGGTCGGCCGAGTCTAAATTCTGGAGTCCTCAACATGCAAATCATCCGCCGCATTGACAGCATCACCAACTGGCTGCTGGCCGCCATCGTGGTCATTCCGTTTGTCCTGTCGGCCACCGCGCTCAACGACCTGGCCGCGCAGAACGGCCAACGGCCGTCGTGGTTGTACCCCATCATGGTGGACGGTGGCCTCATCATCTTCAAGCTGCTTGTCCTGCGGGCGGCGCTGCGTGGACACCGTGACCGGTATGCCTGGACAATGGCAATCACGGCGACGGTCATTTCGATTGTCCTGAATGTCCACCACGCCGAGGCCACCGTGACCGCGCGGTTCATGTCGGCGCTGCCGCCGTTGTCCATTCTGGCCGCGTTCATCGCGGTCACGCGGCGGGTGGAGGACACGGCCGTGGAGGAGGGGTTGGACATGGAGCGGGCCAACGTCCAGGCCAGCCTGGACAAGTTGGCCGCCGAGTTGGCCGAGAAACGGCGGACATTTGACAAGGCGGTGGCCGAGATGCAGGCCGCCTACGAGAGCGAGCGGACACGGTTGGCCGGCGACGTGGACAGGTTGGCCGGACAAATTGAGGTATTGAAGCGGCAGAAAGCGGACACGGTGGCGGACAGG
>CALFEW010000413.1 GCA_937958365.1 uncultured Chloroflexota bacterium
GCGCGTGAGGCTGTGAACGTCCATGCGGTCGGTGTCGGGGGTGGCGTAGTAGACAACGGCCGTTACCTCATAAAACGTCGTCGGCTCTTTATCGCGCAGGTGCATGGTCAGCGAAAAGTTCGTCTCGATGGTCTCAATGACGTTCAACCAGCCGGCTTTTTCCCCCCGCTCATTCACCACCCGCACTTCAATACAAGGCTTTTCCAGAAATGGGGTCAGGTTAAATCCTACGGCCACGCGACGGCCGTCCGGGTACACATACAACCCCAACTCATTCAACCGCACATCCTCCCGCGACTTCGGCGTTTTCCCCGGATCCTCAAAAAAGTTTATTTGCATTGCGACCCCTTTGTTCCGTAAGCCGTATTCCGTAAGCCGTGTTCCGTGTTCGGAATACCGCTTACGGAACACGGAACACGGCCCACCACGTCTTACATCTTCGTCTCCAACTTCTCCAACACCTGCACCAACGCCACCTGCCATTCGTGGGTACTCATCTCGCGGGGCATCCACACGGCCGATTTGCTGACGCGCACCTGATTGCCTAAATATCGCTGCAAGCGATAACGATCCAGGTTGTCTTGTTCGGCGATGCGGATTCTGATCTGGCCGGCTTCGGTGGTAACGGCCGTAACCCCCGCCCGCTGCGCCAATGCCTTCACCCGCAGTTGATACAGCAAATGATGCACCGGGTCCGGTATCGGACCAAAACGGTCGGCCAATTCTTCGGCCATCTCGTCAATCCCCGGCAGCGTGTCCAGCAAAGCCATGCGGCGATACAGACGCAAACGCAGCGCCGCGTCTGGCACATAATCTGTCGGCACATAGGCGGCCAGCGGTAAATCAATCAGCACCGCTTCGGGAATTTCCGTGGGGAGCGCTTCACCCGCTTCGATGGCTTTGCGCTTCTTCACCGCGTTTGTCAACAGGCGCGTGTACAAATCAAACCCCACCGCCGAAATGTGGCCGCTCTGCGACGCGCCCAGCAAATCACCCGCGCCGCGAATTTCCATGTCGCGCATGGCGATGGTATACCCCGCGCCAAGCTGCGTATTCTCCGCCAGCGTCTCCAGGCGCGACTGCGCATCGGCGTTCAGCGTGCGCCAGGGAGCGTGGAAGAAGTAGGCATAAGCGCGGCGCACGCCCCGCCCCACCCGGCCACGAAGCTGGTACAACTGCGACAGGCCAAACTGCTCAGCGTGGTCCACAATCAGCGTATTGGCGTTGGGGAAATCCAACCCACTCTCGATGATGGTCGTGGACAACAAAATGTCAATCTTGCTCTCGGCAAAATCGAACATGATGTGTTCCAACTGCCGCTCGCTCATTTGCCCATGCCCCACCGCCAAACGCGCCTCCGGCACCAGCTCCGCCAGCCGCTTGCGCATGATGTCAATGGTCTGCACGCGGTTGTGGACAAAAAATATCTGCCCGCCCCGGTCTAGTTCACGCAAAATGGCCCGCTTGAGGCTGGTCTCATCCACCTCACCGACGTAGGTTTGCACCGGCAGCCGCTCGGCCGGGGCCGTGTCTATCACGCTAATGTCGCGCACGCCGGTCAGGCTCATGTACATGGTGCGCGGGATGGGCGTGGCGGTCATCGTCAGCACGTCCACCTCGGTGCGCCACTGCTTCAGCTTTTCCTTGTGGGCCACGCCAAAGCGCTGCTCTTCGTCAATGATGACCAGGCCCAAATCCTTAAACGACACGTCATCAGACAACAGGCGATGCGTGCCGATGATGATGTCCACCGCGCCTTTGCGCAGGCTGCGCACGATGCGGTCTTGCTGCGTCGTCGTGCGGAAGCGCGACAACATCTCCACCTTCATCGGGAAGGGAGCCAGCCGCTCCTTGAAGGTGTTGAAGTGCTGCTGCGCCAAAATCGTCGTGGGGACCAAAATAGCGACCTGTTTGCCATCCAACACGGCCTTAAAAGCGGCGCGCAGCGCTACCTCCGTTTTGCCATACCCCACGTCGCCACAGACCAGCCGGTCCATCGGTTTGGCTTGTTGCATGTCCGCCTTCACCTCGGCGATGACGCGCAGTTGGTCTTCCGTTTCGCGGTAAGGGAAGCTGGCTTCCAGTTCCGCCTGCCACTCGTCGTCGGCGGGGAAAGCGTGGCCGTCAATGGATTCGCGGGCGGCGTACAGTTCCAGCAGTTCGCCGGCCAGTTCGTCGGCGGCTTCCTGCGCTTTGGCTTTGGTGGCCGTCCAGGTCTTTTCACCCAGGCGGTGAATGGCCGGCGGCCGTTCATCGGAGCCAATCCACTTGCCCAGGCGGTCGGCGTGATGGACCGGCACGTACAAAATATCGCTGTTGGCGTACTGCACCAGCAGATATTCCCGCTCCATGCCGCCCACAGCGCGAGAAACCAGGCCCATAAATTTGCCGATGCCGTACTCCAGATGCACCACATAATCGCCGGCGGTGATGTCGGAGAAGTAGGTTTCGGGGGCGGTGGGGCGCGCCTGCCGGTAACGGCGCGGCGCGGGGCGGCTCCAGCCAAAGATTTCGGCGTCGCTGAGCAAATCGAGCAGGATTTTGTTGTCGTCGCGGCGCACCAGGGTAAAGCCTTCGCTGACCGCGCCGTGGACAAACGTGAGCGTGCCGGGTTCGGGCAGATGGGGCAGGGTTTCGACGGGATGGGCGCGAGCGGCGGCGTTGGGCAGCAGCAAGGAACCGGCGTCGCCTTTGTACTCGTCGCGCCACAATTCGGCCAGCCGCGCCGCCTGCAAGCTGACCACCACCACGCGATCATTTTCGATGCGCGTTTGTTTGAGCTGGGTCATCAACGGCCGCATCTGACCGCCATAACGCGGCCCTGGCTCGAAAGCGTCGGCCAGACCGCCGAACGGCTTTTCGGTGGTTTCCAATCCTTCACCCAGGATGAGCGGCCGCCACCAGGTCAGGTCGGTCTCGGCGATGGGCCAATCGAAAATGGGGGATGGATAATCAGGGGGCAGGAGGGGCTGCTCGGCGGCGATCTGGTTGGCGTGTTGGTCCAGGTCGTTAACGGCCGTTACCAGTTCGCGCCAATCATCCACCACCACCAGGGCATTTTCCGGCAGGTAATCCAACAGCGTCGCCGGTTGGGCGTAGATGAGGGGCAGGTAAAATTCCAGGTGGGCGAAGACACGGCCGTTTTGCAAATCGGCGATGTCGTCACGCCAGGAAGGCAGGCTGCCGGGCGCAGGGCGCTCATCGTCGGGCAGCACCAGGCCATAGCGCTGCGCCGCTTCCGGCAGCGCCTCTCGCGCCGGTGGTATGACGATGCCCAGGTCTTGTGTCGCCTTATCCATCTCCAGCGAACGCTGCGTCGCCAGATCAAAGTAGCGCATTGTGTCAATTTCATCGCCAAACAGCTCAATCCGCACCGGATAGGCCGACGAAGGCGGGAAAATGTCCACGATGCCACCACGCCTGCTGAACTGCCCCGGCGCTTCGACGACGCTGACCGCTTCATAACCGATTTCCGCCCAGCCGATGAGCGTTTTTTCCAGGTCCAGCCGCCGCCCCACGCGCAGCACGCGGGTAGCCGCCAGGAAGCGGCGTTTCGCCAGCGTTTTCTGCAAGAAGGCGCGCGCCGACGAGACGATGAGCGGCGGCGCGGCGGCCGGGATTTGTGGGTGCTGCCCGGCCATCAGGCGGGCCAATACACGCAGGCGGCCCAGACGAGCCGTCTCGCCCCAGGGGCCGCGCTCATAGGGCAGGGGCGTGGGTTCGTAGAAGCGGTAG
>CALFEW010000414.1 GCA_937958365.1 uncultured Chloroflexota bacterium
CGCGGCTACAGTCGAAAATTTGTAAAGGTAATTTTATCCAGAATGAACCATGCCCCAATCTGCAAACATAGTGAACACTTGATTGCAGCATAAAGGACGCTTTATGATCGCTGAAACCGCCGCCAAACTACGCCAAAACATCCAGAAAGTCATCGTCGGTAAAGATGAGATTATCAACCTGGCGCTGATTGCCATGTTGTGCGAAGGGCACATTTTGTTGGAAGATGTGCCCGGAACCGGCAAAACGACGCTGGCGAAAACCATCGCCGCGTCGCTGGGCTGCGCTTTCCGGCGCGTGCAATTCACCCCAGACTTGCTGCCCTCCGACGTAACCGGCATCTATTATTACAACCAAAAGGAGCAAGAGTTTGAATTCCGCGCCGGCCCCGTTTTCGCTCAAATCCTGCTGGCCGACGAGATTAACCGGGCCACGCCACGCACCCAATCGGCGCTGCTGGAGGCGATGCAAGAGCGGCAGGTGACGGTGGACATTGCCACGCATAAGCTGCCACGGCCGTTTCTCGTCCTGGCCACGCAAAATCCGGTCGAATTGGAGGGAACCTTTCCCCTGCCCGAAGCACAGCTCGACCGATTCTTGCTCAAAGTCGCCCTGGGCTACCCCGACGCCAACGAAGAAAACGATATTCTGCTGCGTTTCGAGCGCACCGACCCGTTGGACAACCTGGAAAAAGTGGTAGAACCGGAGGAAATTCTGGCAATGCAAACGGCCGTGCGCCAAATCCGCGTCGAAACATCCGTGCGCCATTACATCGTCAACGTCTGCCGCGCCACCCGCGACCATGAAGATATCGAACTTGGGGCCAGTCCACGAGCGACGATGGCCCTATACCGAACCTGTCAGGCATTGGCGGCGGTCAACGGCCGTGCCTTCGTCATCCCCGACGACGTGAAACAGATGGCCCCCTACGTCCTCACCCACCGCCTCATTGTCAACCCACAAACCCGCCTGCGCGGCCGTCGCCCGGAGCAGGTGATCGCCGAAGTGGTGGCAACAGTACCCGTACCCGTAGAGACAAGCAACTGATGAGTCACGATGAAAGATTGAAGATTGAAGATTGAAGATTGAGACGTCTACCGATCTTCAGTCTTCAATCTTTCATCATTAACCTCTCCTTCTCATGCAAAACTACGAAAGCATCGAACTCATCGTGCGGGAAAGCCGCCGCGACGTGCAGAAAAAAGCGCGGCGCAATTTGATGCTGGCCGCCGCGACCGGCCAAACCCTGGACACGGCCGATCTGGCCAAAGCGCGCGGCATGGTGGTACGTGAACGCGAGAACTCCATTTTCAGCGACGCCTGGCCTTTGTTAGCGGCCGTTTTTGTGCTGATCGGTCTGGCCGCCGGGCGCAATCCGACCTGGTTGGCGCTGGGGATTGTGCTGCTGCTCATCATCGGCGTCAGCTACGTATGGAAAAACCTGTCGCTCCTGGGCGTCACCTACGAGCGCAGCTTCGACCGCACCCGTGTTTTCCCCGGCGAAACCATCACCATGACCCTGACCGTAGGCAACCACAAACCGCTGCCGCTCACCTGGCTGCAATTTCAGGACGAACTGCCCATCGTTCCCGGCGAACAGGACGAAATCGCCCGTTTAGCCAGCGAAATGGCCGGTAAACATGTCTACCAGAACACCTTTTCGCTGCACGGCCGTGAAAAAACCCAACGCCACACCACCCTCGTCTTCTCCCGGCGCGGCTATTACAAACTTGGTCCCGTCACTTACCGCTCCGGCGACATCTTCACCCTGTTCACCCGCGACCGACAGCACCAGTACATAGATACCCTCGTCGTCTATCCGCAAATCTGGCCGCTGAGCGAATTGGGCCTGCCCGCCAAAGAACCTTTTGGCGATATGCGCGTGCGCCGCAGTCTGTTCACCGACCCCATCAAAACACAAGGCATCCGCGACTACCAACCGCAAGATCGCTTCCGCGACGTGCATTGGAAGGCCACCGCCCGGCGCGGCCACCTGCAAACCAAAGTCTACGACCCCTCCGTGGGCATGACGATGGCCGTTTTTTTGAACGTGGCAACTTTTGCCAAACATTGGATGGGCTTTAACCCCGATTTGTTGGAACGGGCCATCAGCGTGGCCGCTTCCATCGTCAATTTTGGCGTGCAGCAAAAATGGGCCGTTGGTGTCTATGCGAATGGGACTGTGCCCAATTCTGACCAACCCATCCGCATTTTGCCGGGGCGCAGCCCGGAGCAGATCAATCACCTGCTGGAAGGATTGGCCGTCGTCACCGAATTTGCCACCGGTTCCATCGAAAAGATGATCTTGCGTGAAAGTCCGAGTTTGCCCTGGGCAGCGACGGTGGTGTTGGTGACGGCCGTTGTCACCGACGAGATCATGATCACCCTGCTGCGCCTCAAAGAAGCCGGTCGCCGCGTCGTCCTCATCTCCCTGGCTGAAGATGCGCCGCCCACCTTTGGCGACATCCTCACGTATCACGTCCCGATCAGCGCCCCCGCCTTTCAGACGGATCAACGCTCGCGCACGGTCACCGAAGCGGCCCTCAGCGCTATTCCCGTCCCGAAACCTGTGGCATTAGACCCTGTGGCATTAGACACAGAAACGGCAGCCACGTTATGACCACGCCGGTTTCCACTCTGCCTGCCGCCACCGCTCGTCCTGCGGCTACTCTGTGGTGGGGGCACTTCCACCACGAACTCATTTACATAACCTGGGCGTTGATGGAAGTCGCCTTGCTGACGCCTTTTTGCGGCGCGCTGCTGCGTTGGGCACGATTTTGGCCGCCGCCGCTGCTGGCGCTTTGTCTGCTGCTGCTCATGCTGCTGCCCTTTAATCTAGCCCGGCTGATGAGTGCGCTGGAATTTGACCGCGAACGGCAGCGGCGGGTGCTGGTGGTGGCGCTGCTGATCACGATTCTGGTGGCCTGGCGCTCCTTGTTTTACCGACCAGATTCGCTGCTCGATGGGTCCTGGCTGCGGCAGATGGCCGGTCATTTGGGCGAAAGTGACAATTTGCTCTGGCTGCGCGATTTGTCGCTGTTTGTGCTGTTGGCCCTGGTCTGGTGGCGCGGTCTGCGATTGGTGGGCACGCATTTTTCCATCGCCGGGACAGGGCTGCGCCTGCGCGTAGGCGGGCTGATCGTTGCGCCGCTGGTGGTCTGGTTTGCCGACGGCCGTTTGCCGTGGAGCCTTGCGCCGTTCATTTTGCTCTTCTTCCTGGCGGGGTTAACGGCCGTCGCCCTCATCCGCGCCGAAGAAGTAGAACAGGTCAAATCCGGCCGTTCAGCCTCGTTGGATCCACGCTGGTTAACGGCCGTTTTCCTGGCTGCCCTGCTCATCGTCCTCACCGCTGCCCTGCTGACCCTGCTCATCAGCGGCGATCCGGCTCTGACGGCCGTTGGCTGGCTGGCTCCCTTATGGCTGGCGCTGTCCGTCGGTGGCGTCGTCGTCGGCAGTACGCTGCTTTACCTGGCTCTGCCCCTGCTCAAACTCATCGGCTGGCTGGTAGAACGGCTGGCAGCCTGGCTGGCTCCGTTGATGAACCGCCTGGAGACGCCCACCCCCGTACCTACCCTCAGCCCGCTCAATTTGCCGCCAGAAGCCACGCGCATCGTCACGGCCACGCACCACCAGCGCACGCTCGCCCAAGAGGTCAAAGGCCAGCCAGTCGCCCGGCGCGGGCAGATCGTTTTCATGCCCGACCACCTGCCAATGGTTGAGGAACACGCCCTCGCGTT
>CALFEW010000415.1 GCA_937958365.1 uncultured Chloroflexota bacterium
TTGCCCAACACGCCCCACGTGCGCGGGCTGAGCAGCGTCTCCAGCGTCGTCTGGCCCGCGCCCGCCGCCCGGATGAGTAAATAGGCGGGCACAAGCAAAATCAGTCCCACCACCAGCGCCCCGCCCGCCAGCAGCAGCGCATAGAGAGGAGATACATACCATCGTGGCCGCGCCCACTCACGCGGCGCGACCAATGGTTTTAGACGAAGGGTGGTGTTATTGAGGACGCTCATGATGTGCGGCGTAATCCGTGTTCCGTAATCCGTGTTCCGTAATCCGTGTTCCGTAATCCGTAATCCGTGTTCTCTGTTGACTGACAACGGAACACGGATTACGAATTACGGATTACCTTCTCTTATGACCCGCTTCCGATTATGGTTATCCTTAAGTGAAAAACAATGGCGAGCGTTAAACCACAACTTGACCATCGCTTAATTGAAAGTTAACGCCGGTTCAATCAGGGCAAAGTGGGCGTGGTTCATTGCACGCAGATTGTGCTTAACAAAGTTAGCACAAAGACGTGTCATGCTGAGATCCTCCGAAGCATCCCGTTCCTCCGGTTGGCGTGGGATGCTTCGCTCCGAAGACTGCGCTCAGCATGACAATTCAGTGGAAATTTGTAAAGATGATTTCGCATTGGATGAACCATGCCGTAGAGTGCTTCACCTGTGGCGCCAATCTTTGATCTTCAATCTTCAGCCCCTTACTCAATAATCCCCAACTCCAGCAGCAGCGCCTGCGTGCCTTCCAGGTCGGCCAGGGCGGAGAGGTCTATATGGGCGGCCACGGCCTCTAGTTCGGCCAACGGCGGCAGGCTTTCTACCGTGCGGATGCCCTCGATGACGGGGTATTCAAAGGTCTCATCGGCGAAGTATTGCTGGCCTTCGGCCGAGAGCAGGTATTCGAGAAAGCGCCCGGCGTTGGCGGCGTTGGGCGCGGTCTTCAAGATTCCCGCGCCGGAGACAAGGATCAGCGAGCCGGGGTCGCCGCCGGGCAGGAAGTAGTTGCGGGCGGCAAACCCTTCGCCTTCTTCGGCCAGGAAGCGGTAGAGATAATAGTGGTTGACAAACCCCACTTCTACCTCGCCGGCGGCGACCCCGGCGACGACGGGCGTATTGCTGTCGTAGACGATGGGGTTGTTGGCCTGAATGCCGGTCAGCCAGTCGCGGGTCTTGTCTTCGCCCCAGATGGCGCGCATGGCTGTGACCATCGCCTGGAAAGATGCGTTGGTGGGCGCCCAACCGATACGGCCGTTCCACTCTGGCGCGGTAAAATCATAAATGTCGGCGGGTAGCTGGTTGGCAGGGTCGGTGATGGCGTCGGTGTTATAAACCACCGTGCGCGCCCGGCCGGAGATGCCTACCCATTCGCCGCTGTCGGCGACAAAACGGGGCAGCACGTTGGCGAGCAGGTCGGCGGGCAGGGGGGCCAGCAGACCAGCGCCTTGCACCGCGCCCAGGCCGCCGGGGTCCTGGGCGTAAAACAGGTCGGCAGGCGAATTGGCCCCTTCTTCCAGCAAAACACCGGCCATTTCCGAGGTGCTGCCGTAGCGCACCTGCACATCTATGCCGGTGGCGGCTTTGAAGCGATCAATGATCGGCTGCACCAGGCTTTCGGAACGGCCGGAGTAAATAACAAGTTGACTTTCGGAGGCCGGTTCGCTTTGTTCAGTAGTGGGGGCAGAGGTGGGGGGAACGGCCGTTCCTTCCACCCCAACGCAGGCAGTCATCGCCAACGCCGTGAAAACAAGCATCATCAAAACAGTCAATTGACGCATCGTCACATCTCTCCTTTGTAACACGAAGAGCGCCGGTCTCGCCCCCAACGGGTTAGATACCTGCGCTCCCCGATCATGATTTAGAATGGACGCGATTATCTGGGGTGGGTGGGTTGGTGGCAATGGCAGCAGTTAAGTTGGATGTTGACGGCCGTTAAGCCTTGTGTACAGCAGCCATTCAATTGAAATTTAACCGGGTTTAATTCCCGCTGGTGGCGCAGTCGTACCCGTATTCCGAGGACCGAATACTGTTTTCCGATGGCGTTCACCAAAGGTAGCGCTCTACGGAATACCGAATACGGAATACCGAATACGAATCCCAGAGAATGGCGGATTCAGTGGTACAGAGCCAGACTGCCCGGTACAATGGGGCTTTATGAACTATCTCCAAAAACTCCAAACGATTCAAAAACAAAACAATTCCTGGTTGTGCGTGGGCCTGGACCCCGATCCGGTGCGCCTGCGCGTAGACGTCATGAAGTGGGACGAGCCGGTGCTGCCTTTCAACAAGGCCATCATAGACGCCACGGCCGACCTGGTGTGCGCCTATAAGCCGAATTTGGGCTTTTATTTGCAATGGGGCGCGGCGGGCATCATTGCCCTGGAGCGCACCATCGCCTACATTCCCAGCCACATCCCGGTGATTTTGGACTGCAAAACCGGCGACATCGGCCATACACAGGGCGCATGGGGGCGCGGCCTGTTCGACGAATGGGGCGTGGACGCCATCACGGTGAATCCGTTTGTGGGCGCGGAGGCGGTGCTGCCTTTGATTGGCGAACGGCCGGACAAAGCCGTCTACATCCTGGCGCGCACATCCAATCCCAGCGCCGCCAATTTCCAGGGCGACCTGGCGGCCGGTGTGGGCCTGACGGCCGACGTGCTGCGCCAAAGCCAGACCTGGGAAACGGCCGGTCACAAAGGTTATGTGGTGGGCGCGACGTATCCGCAAGAACTGGCGATGGCCCGGAAAATGGCCCCCACAGCCAACTTTTTGATTCCCGGCATTGGCGCGCAAGGGGGCGATCTGGCAACGGCCGTGCAATATGGCCCCGACGCCATCGCCGGCCCGGTCATCAGCGCCAGCCGCAGCATTTTATATGCTGCGATGACGGCCGATTTTGCCACCGCCGCCCGCGCCGCTGCCCTGGAACTGCGCGACCAGATCAACGCGGCTCGTGAGGGGAGCGCAATACCTGCGTGACAGAGTTGTGGCGGCCGCCGGACGCTTTCGACTTGCCGGTCGGCGTGGTGCATGTGTGGCGGGCGTCGCTGGCCTGCCCCACAGCCCGGCGGCAGCGCCTGGAGCAATTTTTAGCGCCGGACGAATTGGCCCGCGCCGAACGCTTCTATTTTGCGCGTGACCGGCATGAGTACGTGGTGGGGCGTGGACTGCTGCGCTGGTTAAACGGCCGTTACCACCACCTTCCCCCGCAAGCCTTACAGTTCACTTACAGCAGCTACGGCAAACCCTCGCTGGCGCAAAACGGCGACTGGCAGTTCAACGTCTCCCACAGTCACGGCAAGCTGCTCATCGGCTTTTGCCGGGGCGCGGCCATTGGCGTGGATATTGAGCAAATTCGCCAGCTAGATGATGCCGACGACCTGGCCGCGCGGAATTTTTCGGCGGCGGAGGCGGCGGCTTATGCTCAGGTTCCGCCGAAACAGCGGGCCGAGGCGTTTTTTAACTGCTGGACGCGCAAGGAAGCGTATATCAAGGCGATTGGCGAAGGGCTATCTTGCCCGTTGGGTGACTTTGACGTTTCTTTGCGGCCGGGCGAACCGGCCCGGCTGCTGCGTATTCGGGGGAAGGAAGAAACGGCCGTCCCCTGGACCATGCACTCACTAACCCCGTTTCCCGGTTATCGCGGCGCGGTTCTGGCAGCCGGACAGGGCTGGCAAATAAGTTGTTGGGATGGCGATTTGCTGGAAGATTTTTGAGAGAGAGGGGGGGAAACGGCCGTTCACCCATCCGCCCAGCCGGTCGGAACAATAGCCGGGTCAGGTAGAATCACCCTCTAATTCGGCTTCTTCGGGGTGGGCGTGGCGCGCTTCAATGCGGGCTACGATGATGCGGCCAATGATCAGCACGACGACGGCCAATGCGCCGATGCTTAGCCAGGTGTTACGACTAAATTCGAGGCCATAAGCGCCAATCATCGTCAGCATAATGGCGCTGGGCAGTCGCCCCAGGAAGTTGGCTGCCAGAAATTTTCCGCCGGAGATACCGGAAAGCCCGCCCACAAAATTCATGGCGTCGGTGGGGAAGACAGGCAGAACAAAGGCGATGGTGAAAAAGAGGAAGCCTTGTTTTTCGCCGATGCGGTACCAGCGATCCAGAATTTGTTTGTCTACCATTCGTTCGACTAACGGCCGTCCCATCCACCGCGAAAACGCAAACGCCAACTGACTGGCCCCCACAATGCACACCAGATTCAAGATCAGGCCAGGCACAAACCCATAGACGTAGCCGGCGGCAATCAGAAAAACGTGCCCCGGAATGACGACCACAAATACCTGCACGAGCTGGGCCACGGCCAATACCAGCGGCCCCCAGACCCCATAGCTCTTCAAATAGGCGCTGACCGCTTCCTGGTCG
>CALFEW010000416.1 GCA_937958365.1 uncultured Chloroflexota bacterium
GAGTTGTGGTCCTTGGGCCGGAGTGCGTAGTCCGTGTTCGGTGTTCCGTTTACGGCTTACGGCTTACGGCTTACGGCTCACGCTCTCTAATGCGTCCCCGCCATCTGGCTGCCTGCCTGACGGCCGCGGCCTAACAAATAAATCAGCCCCATCGCCACCCACGTCAGGGCAAAGCTCATAATCGCCAGGGCGGCCGGTTCATAGGCGCGATCCTGGCCCAGCAGCGCCATGTACGGACCAAACGCCGGCCAGGAAAGCAGCGACGCCAGCGTAAACTCCCCAATCACAATCGCCACCGTCAAAAATGCGCCGCTCAACAGCGCCGTCCGCAAATTGGGCAAAATAATACGAAACAAAATCGTCGGCCAGCCCGCGCCCAGGCTTTGCGCCGCTTCCGTCAGGCTGCGCACGTCCATGCTGCGCAGGCCCGTATCCACAGCGCGGTACATATAGGGCAGCGACAACACCACGTACCCGGCCACCAACAGCACCGGACTGCTCACCAGGTCAAACGGCTCGCGGCTGTAGGTGCGAATCAGGCCAAACACCAGCACCACCGCCGGGATCACAAAAGGCATCAGCGTCACCAGTTCCACCACCGGCCGCAGCCGGGGCAGCCGCAAATGCACCCAATAGGCCGTCGGCACAATCAGCAAAATGCTGACGATGATGCTGATGAGGGCCATCTCCAGGGAAAAGGTGAAGGTGCGCACAAAACGCGGGTCGGTCAGGACGTTTTCGTAGGCCAGCAGGCTCAATACGCCCTTACGCGCCTTCAGCGAAAAGGCCAGCGTGGCATACAGCGGCAGCAAAAAATACAGGACACCCAGGCCAAACCAGAACCAGGACCAGAGTCGGGCGCGTTTGCTCATGCCAGCCACCGGGCGGTGCGCCGCTGTAACCAGGAGTACAGAGCGATGGAGACAGCCATGATCACCACCATGCCCAGCGCCAGGGCGTAGCCCAGGCCGGGATTGTGCAGCACGTCGCCGCGAATTTGCGCGCCGATGAGGATGGGAACCAGATTCAGCGAGCCGCCGGTGAGGGCGTAGGCGGTGGCATACGCGCCAAAGGCGTTGCCGAAGAGCAAGATCATCGTGCCGAGCAGCGAGGGCAGCAGCACCGGCAAAGCGACGTAGCGCCAATATTGGGCATTGGACGCGCCCAAATTTTCGGCCGCTTCGCGCCATTCACGCTTCAATCCTTCCAGCGCCGGCGAGATAATCAGGATCATGAGGGGGAATTGGAAGTAGAGATAGGTCAGCGTCAGGCCGCCAAAGCTGTACAAATTGAAGCCCTGGCTGTAGATGTTAAAGTCGAACAGCTCTTTGAGCAGGGTTGTCACCAGGCCGACGCGCCCCAGGGTGGCGATGAAGGCGAAGGCCAGCGGGACCCCGGCAAAATTCGAGGCGACGCCGGAGAAGGTGAGCAACGCGGTGCGCGTCCAGCGGGGCAGGCCACCCAACACGGTGGCGTAGGCCAGCAAGAAACCAAAGAGGCCGCCGAGTACGGCCGTTACCGCACTGACCTGAATAGTTACCCAATACGCCTGCAAGATGAACGGCTGCCCCAACGCCCGCACGTTGTCCAGCGTCCAGGCGCCCTGGCTGTTTTGGAACGCGCCCACAAAGAGCGACGTGGTCGGTATAAACAAAAAGGCCAGGGCAAACAGAAAAAAAGGAACCACCCCCAGCCAGGTCCAGAGCGACTGAACGGCCGTGCGGCGGTTCGCACCACGTAACTCAATCGTTGTTGTTGTCATTAAGTACAAGTTGAGACTGGAGACTCGTATCCGTATTCCGAAGCCCGTAAACCGTTTCCCGCTGATACTCATCCGAATCAATGTCCTAAGGATTACGGATTACCAAATACAAGCACCAGTCTCCAGTCTCTAATCTTCGCTCTTATTCCGTCACGTCCACGCTCACCACACTGTCCCACTGCTCGGTGATGAGGGTTTTGGCCGTTTCCAACTGGGCAATGGTGGGGAAGACGGCTTTGGCGTACAGTTCCGCCGAGGGCAGTTTGTCGGCCAGCTCTTGCGGGATAACGTTGCGGGCGACCAGGTCATTGTAGCGGATGGGGTGGCAGTAGCCTTCCAGCCAGATCAATTGCCCTTCGTCGGAGTAGAGATATTCCATCCACAATTTGGCTGCGTTGGGATGGGGCGCGTAAGCGCTGATGGCCTGCACGTAAACGCCGCCAAACACGCCGTTGGCCGGGATGACAATTTCCGTGTTGGGATTGTCGCCGAAGGTGTCGCGGTCGGTCAGGGCCAGGTAGTCCCAACGAACGACAATCGGCGTTTCGCCGGTCGCCAGCGTGCCTTGTTTGGCGATAACCGGCACAAAATTACCCGCCTGATTCAGTTGGGCGAAGAAATCCAGCCCAGGCGCGGCATCGTCGAGCGTGCCGCCATTCGCCAGAGCGGCAGCGTACACCGATTGGATGGCCTGGTTAGAGGTGCGGGGGTCACCGGCCAAAGCCACCTGGCCGTTGTATTCCGGCTTGAGCAAATCGGCCCAATCCTGGGGCACGTTACTGATCACGTCGCTGTTCACCTGGAAGGCCAGGACGCCGTAATAGTCGCCATACCAGTAGCCGTCGGCGTCTTTCAGGTCGGCGGGGATGGTGTCCCAGGTGGCAACTTTGTAGGGCTGGATCAGCCCTTCGCCCTGGGCTTGCGGGCCAAAGGCGAAACCAACGTCAATCACGTCGGGGGCCTGCGGGCCGGTGTTGTCTTTGTTGGCGCGGATGGCTTCCAACTCGTCGCCGGAACCGGCGTTGGGGTCGAGTTCGTTGATGGCGATGTCGTACTTTTCGCTGAAGCTGCTGATCATTTCGCCGTAGTTGCACCAGTCGTGGGGCAGGGCGATGGTGGTCAGTGCGCCTTCGGCTTGCGCGGCGGCAATCAATTCGGCGAGGGCTTCTTCGCCGACGGCTTCGTCGCCGACGG
>CALFEW010000417.1 GCA_937958365.1 uncultured Chloroflexota bacterium
GTAACGTCTGGCACAAAAACCGCCACGCCGCTGGCTGCGGCCCGTCCAACCAGACCCTTGCCCCGCTCAATTTTATGGCCGCGAGCCAGCATTTCTCGTCCGGCATCACCGGTTCCGCCCACCATCAATAAATATTGCTTGTTTTCATCAAACAGGTAAATATGGGTGTGGTAATACTTAAAAGCGGAATCAATCTGCGCCACAACTTCGTTGATGAGATGCTCTGGCTCCAGAATGGTGGTCAGTTGGCGGCTTACCTGGGCACTGGTGAGCAAAGCGCGGGTGCGGTCGGCCACGCGCTGTTCCAATTCGCCATACGATTCACGCAGCAGATGGGTCATCTCGGCAATAGCGCGGGAGAGTTCGCCAACTTCGTCTCGATTGGGCAGCGGTGTGATTTCCCGAAAATCGCGCTGGGTTACGCGGCGCGTCTGTTCAATCAGGGCGTCTACCGGTCGGGTAATGCTGCGCATGACCCGCACGCTGGCAATGGACCCAACGATGACCGCCAGAATCACCGTGCCAATCCAGAGCAGCCGCAGTGTGTTTTGCGTGGCGATAGAAGCCGACATGGCTGCTTCTATGTCGTTTTGGATGTTGTTTCGATACAGGGCCAGGTTTTCGTCGAAGCGGCGTTGCAGGGAGTTCATCTCTGTGTGCCGGATAACCTGCGCTCTGGACCAACGGCCGTCACGAGCTACGGCCGTTATCTCATTCACCTGTTCCGTTAACTGCGCGCCCAGCAATGCCAGCGTTTCCACCGTCGCCCGGTCCCGTTCATTAAGCCCCGGTTGGGCGGCAAGATCGGCCAGGTATTGGTTGAAGTCGGTTACGGCCGTGTTCAGTTCTTCCTCGATCGCCCCGCTTGTCTGGCGGGTCAGCAGCATCTTATCAACGGTTGCGGCCACGTCTGCCCACGTTCTTTCTAGTTGAGACAGATCGGCGAACTGTTGTAATCCACTTTGCGTCGCGTCAATGGTGCGTGTGACCGAACTGGCAAAGACCAGCCCTAGACCACTGGAAAGCAGTACCAGCAGCCCAATCAGCAAAAAACCCAGGCCAATTCGCTGTCCCAGGGAAAGATCTCGTATCATAGCCATCTCCTGTGGCGCACGTTGTCAGAGGTTTGCCAGATCATAAAAGCAGTGCGGTAAGGCGTTCAATAACAACGGGCAGGCTTTTTGCCAGGCCTGCCCGTTGTTACTGCTGCGCAATCAACGTGTAATCATTGCCAGGTCAACTGCAATTGTTTCGGGAACGGTCTCGCCTTGTAATTGTTTGACGGCATTTTCAATGCCCAGACGTCCCATTTCTGCCGGCTGTTGGGCAATGGTGGCCGTCAGCGACCCATCTTCCAGAGCCGCCACGGCGTCATCTACCGCATCGAAGCCGATGAAGGTGATCTCGCCGGCCCGCCCGGCTTCTTGGGCGGCCA
>CALFEW010000418.1 GCA_937958365.1 uncultured Chloroflexota bacterium
GCAGCGCACACTCCGCCAGCTTCAGGCGCGTTCTGTGTGGGATTTGGCCGTCGCCAACGCCTTCTTCAAGCCTGGCCCGGCCACTGGCGGCATGGCAAAATCGTTCGTGCGCCGCTACCGGGGCGAGGAGAAAGTCAGCTATTTGCACCCGGCGCTGCAACCCATTTTGGGACCGACACAGGGTGTGCTGCTGTTTCAAGAGCAAGTCTTGCGCGTAGCGACAGAGATCGCCGGCCTGACGTGGGCGCAGGCCGACCGGCTGCGTCAGGGCATGAGCAAGTTCCAGGCCAGAGAAATGGCCGCCCTTCGTCTGGCCTTTGTGCGTGGTTGTCAGCGCCATTTGCCCGAAGGACCCGCATTTTCCCCCGAACAGGCCAATACTTTATGGGAACAAGTGGCGGCTTTTGCGGGCTACGGGTTTAACCAGGGACACGCCACCGCCTATGCCGACGTCAGCTATCGTTCGGCTTATCTGAAGAGCCACTACCCGGCGGAATTCCTCTGCGCCCGCCTTGCCGACCACGGCGGCTTTCATCACCCGGCCGTTTACATGGCCGAAGCGCGGCGCTTGGGCATTCCGGTGTACCCGCCGCACGTGAATGTGAGTGGGCGGAAGTTTACTTTGGGAAAGATTGAAGATGAAAGATTAAAGATTGAGGATGTAATAAGACCTATCTTCAATCTTCAATCTTTCTCTCTCTGGCTTGGTCTGGGGCAGGTGCGGGATTTGCGGCGGGAGTCGGTGAAGGCGATTGTGCGGGCACGGCCGTTTACCTCTCTGGCCGATTTGTTGGAGCGTGTGCCGCTGCACACCAAAGAAATCACCCATCTCATCCAGTGCGGGGCGCTAGATGGCCTGGGCGAGAGTCGAGCGGCGCTTTTAGCCGAAGCGGAAGAGATACTGCGGGCGGGCAATGCGCTGCAAATGACTTTTGCCTTTGCCCGCGCCACGCCGGAGCCGGAAAGCCCGGCGCAGCGGCTGGCCTGGGAAACCCACTTACTTGGCCTGCCCATCAGCGTTCATCCGCTGGAACTAACGGCCGTACCAATTGACCATACCCTGCCCATCCGCCGCCTGCCCGAAAGCCAGGGGAAACTTGTGCGCATCGCCGGGGCGCGCCTGCCGGGTTGGACCGGCGGCAAAGGCTACTTTCTGGACGACGGCGACGATTTTGTGATTGTGCAAGGTCTGGAGAAGGGGGCGCTGCCCGTGGGCGAGGGGGTGGTACTAGACGGCCGTTACCGCCGCGACGAATGGGGCGCTGCCTGGTTTCAGGCAACCGGGGTGGAAAAGATTGAATTGTCAATAGCCAATGGCTAATCGCCAACTCCCAACTATCAATTCCCAACTCCCAACTTTCAGTTACATCCCCGTCAATGCCGCCACGAACAAATTAAGCGCCGTCACCATGTCGTTGCGTCCGGTCTTGACGGCCACGTCAACGTCCAACAAGTGGCGGTAGATTTGTTCAAGCTGCGGCAGGCTGAATTGGGCGCTTTGCTGGTGCAGTTTCCCGGCAACGAAGCTGTGCATCTTCAAGCGCTGGCTAATCGCTGGCGGCCGTCCGCCCGCGTCTACCATCTCTTTCACCTGAATCAACAGCCGGAACTGACGCACAAACATGGAGAAAAGGTAAAAGGGATCGGCCCCTTCCAGGAACTTTTGTTGGAGCAGCAGCGCCGCTTTTTTGCTGTTGCGATTGCCCAGCGCGTCCACCAGATCAAAGATACTGGCCTCGGCCAGATACGGACAAAGCAGCGTCACATCGTCGCCTGTGATCTCGGCCCCGCTTTTGTAGACCACCAGCTTCTCAATTTCGTTGTCCAGAATTTGCAGATTGTTGCCGATGTTGGTGGCTAACAGGTGAATGGCGTGGGGCGTGATACGGCCGTTCTTCTCCTCCACCCGCTGCCGAATCCAACGATCCAACTGCGGGCCTTCGGGCCGGGCGAACAGCTTTTCAAACCCTGTCTTCTCTGCCTGCGCCAGCTTGACGATGGCGTGCGTGGCCGGCAGCGCTTCCGATTCCAGAAAGACCAGCCGGGCCGTCTCCGGCAGTTGGGGCAGATAGTCGGCCAGTTCCTTCAGATACGCCTTGTCCGGCTTGGCGGCAAACAGCCCGGAAACCAGCACCAGGCGCACTTTCGCCAGGAAAGGCATCGCGCTGCACGCCTGCCGCAAATGATTCAACGGGACCAATCCTTCCAGCCGCGTCGTATTCAAATCCAACATGGCCGGATCGCCCAGTTTGCCTATCAGATCGGCCAGCGTTTCTTTTTGCGAGTGGGTGTCGTCCCCGTGAAAGATGTAGAACATAGTAGTTGGGAGTTGGGAGTTGACTAACTACTATCAACTCCCAACTAACTATCATCTATCCCCTTGTCCGAATGCGGTAGGCGGTTGGTTGGCGGTTTTTGCTGCCGCCGGTGAGCAGTAGCTGGAAGAGAAGGGTGATGGGCGAAGGCTGGATTTTTTCGATGCTGACGAGCTGCATGTCGCGCAGGTCGCCGTCGGTGGTGTAATGGGCCTGGAGATAGATGCCCAACGGCCGTGACACAATCAACGCCACCACCACCGCCAGAATCGCTGACGGCAGAGCATTTGCCATGACGCTTAAATCGAAAGACGGCCGTCGCTGCCGTTTTTGTTCCAGGGCCAGCGTCGTTTGCGCCGCCAGCGTGGCCATCGTCGCTGTGGTCAGCAGCACCGTGCCGCAGTTCGGATGCACCGCCAGGCTGGCTTCGCCGCCTTTCATGCGCCGGTAGGCTTCTTCTACGGCCGTAAACACATCCGCTTCAGCCACGTTGCCATAAATGTTCAGGTGAAACCCCCGGTGGTCCGAGTTTCCCTGGGCGCTGAAATTCTTATGCTTTTCGCTGAGTACATGAATCGTCGCGTGTTCCAGCCCATGATTGCGCTGTATTCGGCTGATGGTTTCTGAGAGCATTGTTACCTCCAATCCAAAACGAATAGCCAATTGTCAATGGTCAATCGTCAATTGTCAACTGATGGAAATGAAGATTAAGGATTGAAGATTGAGTTGGAGGGAGACAATCCGTCGTCAATCTTTAATCTTCACTCTTTTGAAACGTGGGCAGGCCCAGGTCGGGCATCGGTTCGTGAGCCA
Source organism: uncultured Chloroflexota bacterium (assembly GCA_937958365.1). Taxonomy (GTDB): domain Bacteria; phylum Chloroflexota; class Anaerolineae; order Promineifilales; family Promineifilaceae; genus Leptovillus. Next base: position 3,129 of record CALFEW010000418.1, read on the forward strand.
AAAAGGCTTTGATGGCGGCATAGGCCGCCTTCCGGTCGTCCCAGGGATATTCGGCGACGCCGAAGCACATGGTTTGCTCGTGGCCTTTGCCGCAGATGAGGACCACATCATGCTTTCGCGCCAGGGTCAGGGCCAGGTAAATAGCCGCGCCGCGATCCGGCATCCGCCAGAAGGAGCCGCCCTCGACGCCACCTTTGCTGCGGCAGCCAAAGGCCATCATCTCCAAAATATCGTCCAGCGATTCCGTGCGCGGGTCTTCGGCCGTCAAAATCGTCACGTCGGCCTGTTGGGCAGACACTTCGGCCATCATGCGCCGCTTTTCCACGTCCCGTTTGCCCGCGCTGCCAAACACGGTGATGACACGGCCGTTATGGTGGGCCACCATTTGCCGCGCTGCCGCAATCGAACGGGCCAGCGAGTTTGGCGTGTGGGCAAAATCCACGATGGTCAGGAAGGGCTGCCCACCGGTGATGCGTTCCATTCGGCCGCTGACGCCGTACACCTTTTTCAGCCCTTCCTGGATGGCTTCCGGCGCGATTTGCAGCACGCGGGCAACGGCCGTAGCCGCCAGAATGTTGTACAGGTTAAACTCGCCCAGCAAGTGGGAAAAACAGGGAACCTTAAAATCCATCTGCGCTTTCTGAGGCTCGCCATGCAGGCGGCCCAACGGCTGATTGAAATGGACGTGGAACCACGTCTTATCCGCCTCATAGCTGATGCTGCGGGCGGTAACGTCCGCCTCGCGGCTCAGGCCATAACTGACCTGATGGGGCACAGGGATGGCCGCCAGCCCGGCAAAAGAGCTGTCGTCGCGGTTGAGTACGGCCGTTTTGCCCACCTTCTTTTTCGCCGGATTGCCCGTCTCGATGGCCCAATCGTCCAGCAGCAGGCTGGCGAACAGGCGCGCTTTGGCGGCAAAATAGCCGTCATAGCTGCCATGATAATCCAGGTGTTCGTGGGTGATGTTGGTGATGACGGCGATGTCGAAGTCTACGGCCGTTACCCGGTGCTGCGCCAATCCATGCGACGTAGACTCCAAAATGCAATGCGTCAGGCCCGCATCCACCATGCGGCGCAAATAATGCTGCACCACCGGCGCTTCCGGCGTGGTGACGTGCGGCGCGAGCGGCTCCTCCTGTTCGCCCACCACCGCTTTGAGCGTGCTGAGCAGCCCCACGCGCAATCCGGCGGCCTGCATCATGCTGTGCAAAATGCTGCTGGTCGTCGTCTTGCCATCTGTGCCCGTCACGCCAATCATCACCAACTGCCGGGCCGGGAAGCCTTCCCAGGCGGCGGCCAGCCAGGCCAGCGCTTCGGCTGTGTCGGCCACTTCCAGGTAAGCCACGCCCGGCGGGATGCTCAGCCCAAGCTGCGCCGCCGGGCGCTGCGCCAGAATCAGGCTGGCTCCCCGCGCCAACGCCTGCCCGATGTACGGGTGGCCGTCGCTGGTGGCCCGCACCCGCGCCACAAAACAGGCGCCCGGCGCAACCTCGTTGGTGTTCTCCGTGAGGTGGGTCAGCCGCACGTCTGGGCCGTCGTAGGCCGGCGGCTGGGGAAGATTGGTCGCGTGAACGGCCGTCGCCCAATCGGCCAAAAGCTGCTTGAGGGAGCGCGGGTCGGTTGTGTGAGAAGTGTGTAAATCGTTCATAACGCCCATGACATTGGCAAGATTCAAGATCAAAGATTGAAGCGCCTGGAATCTTCAATCTTGAATCTTCATTCTTCAATCTGGTTAATCCTTTGAATGTGCAGCAGCGACGGCCGTTCCCCATGCCCCAGCAAACCCGTCACGCCCGCGCCGGACACGGCCATCACCCGGCTGGGCGCAAAGTAGGGAAAATCAAACGTCACCGGGTCGCCGGCGGCCAGACCGGGTAGGGGCATCAGGCGCGCCGTCAGCGGCTTGCCCAGCCGCGAGGCCAGCATCGCCACGTCCAGCAAAATCCCCGCCAAACTGTCGGCGCTGACGTCGCCGGGCAGCGGTACGGTGTCTAAGCCCACGCCGCACACGGCCGCATAACTGAGCAAATCTTGCACGGTGATCAGGCCGTCCCCGGCGCGCTGCGCCAGGACACTGTCTTCCAGCACCGGCAGCATCAGGCCGGAAAAGCCGCAGCGCCGGAACCGGGCGCGGCCAATCGCCTCCGTCACAAATCCGGCGGCAAACAGGCTGCCATGCGCGCCGATGTGGGGCAGGCCCAGCGCTTCCAGCGCCCCGGCCAGGCTTTTGTCGGCGGTGGGATAGGGGGCCAGCGAGAAATCGAGGCCGCGAAAGGCGAGGCCAAACTGCGCGGCCAGCTCTTCCGCGACGGTGGTGATGGCCGCAGCGGCCGTTTCAATGGCCGTGATGAGGTTGGCGCGGGCTTCGGCGAGGGTGTGGCCGGCGGTGATGGCGTTTTGCGCCAGATCGGCCGCTTCGATAGCCAACGCAAAACCGGGCGCGCCGCCGTCGTGGTAGGCCACCGGGAAAAAGGGTGAGCCGGGCGGGCAGTTGGCAAGCGCCGCGAAGTAGAGGTTGCCAAAGCCGTTGGCTTGCAGCGCGCTGATCTGCCGGATGAGTTGGGCGATTTGGTGGCAGCGGGTGGGGGAGATACGGCCGTGCACATCGGCAATTTCGGCCGTCATAAACAGGGCATCGCTTGCGCCCAGGATGCGCGGGATGGCTTCCAGCCAGACCGGATCGTGGTCTAAGCGCACCGGCCCCAGGCTGGCGTAGCTGAAGCTGAAGGCGGAGATGGGGGAGTGGAGGTTGGGGAGTGGTGAGTGGGGAGTGGCGAGCGGCAGCCAGTCTGGGAAAGGTGGGAAGGCGGCGCGGGTGGATTGCACCGGGTAGGGGAAAGCGGTACGCCCGGCGGCCAGAAAGTCGGCCACGTTTTCCGGCAGCGCGCCCCAGTTGCTGAATACGGTGATTGAGCGAATGTCCATTGTGTTTTGTTGCGGGATACACGGATTGGACGGATTTTCACGGATAAAAATCCGTGTTCATCTGTCTAATCCATGAAAATCCGCGTACCCATTCTTTAGGCGACGGCCGTTGCCCCGCCCCGGCGATTGTCACCGGCAGCCACGAGACGGCCGTCCGCAGTGCGCGAAACGCTGTGCGCGCCGCCGAAGTAGATACTGCGTGTGGGCCAGCGGTTGACGGCGTAACCCAGAGATTCCAGTTCGGCGACGGCCGTTTCGTCATAGCCCTGTTCACATTGCAGCACGCCGTTTTCGATGTGGACGCGGGCGGTGTTGACGGCGTCGTGCAGCGGCAGGCGAAAATCGAGCAAATTGCTCAGCACTTGCAAAATGGCGCTGCGGATGCGCACACTGCCGCCGCTGCCCAGCACCAGTCGCGTCTGCCCATCCTTCAGGACAATGGTCGGCGTCATCATGGTGGGCAGGCGCTGTCCGGCGGGGCGCGTATGGAAGCCGTTGGGGTGCAAATCTTCTTCGCCGAGCATGTTGTTGGGGATGTAGCCCGTGCCCGGAACCACATATCCGGCCGATTCCCCGGCCGTCGTCGTCAGGCCGACGGCCAGCCCGTCGCCATCAATGACGCTGAGGTGGCTGGTGTTGTTGGCGCTTTTCGGCTCGGCCAGGGCGGCGGAGGGCGTTTTGTCGTAAAGGGCCGCGGCTACTTCGTCATGGTAGCGGGCGACGAAGCTGTCGCTGAGGAAACGGGCCAGCGCTTCTTCAACCGGCAAGCTCTCGCTGTCGCGGTCCCACTGGACGCGGGCGCGGCCAGCGGCGGCCATGACTTCGTATAACAATTGGAGATGAGCGGCGGAACCGTGCCGGTATTGGCGCACGTCGAAGCCGGAAAGCAGCTTCATGGTGAAGGCGGTGAGGACGCCGCCGGTGGAACTGGGCGGCGGCAGCAGCAGTTCAAATTCGCGGTAAGGCAGGCGGATGGATGGCAACTGGCGCACTTCGTAGCGGGCCAGGTCGGCGGAAGTGAGCAGGCCGCCATGCGCCTGTTGGTCGGCGAGGATGGCCTGGGCCAGACGGCCGTGTCGCGCATAATCGGCCCCTTCAGCGGCTAAAGCTCGCAGCGTGTCGGCCAGGTGGGGGATGTGCAGGTATTCGCCGGGCTGGATGATACGGCCGTTGGCGGAAAAAATCTGGCGCATGCCGGTGGTGTGGGTGTACAGCGGGGCCAGCAGTTT
>CALFEW010000419.1 GCA_937958365.1 uncultured Chloroflexota bacterium
CCTGCGATTTAAGTCATGATTACGTAGCCATCAATGCCGATTACCGAACGTGAGACTATCTCACAAAGGAGATTCTGATGGAGAATCATCTGTCAATGGAAGCATTACAGGCGGGGCTGCCACTGGTGCAGCAAGCCCCGTCGGGTAACGGCCGTTTAACCATGATCGTCTCCCGACCGGCAGTTGATGAACGGGTGATGTTGGATACGGCCGTTCTTACCCACGCCAATGGACTGGAAGGCGACACCTGGCGGGAACGCGAAAAGAAATATTTCCCCGATGGCCACGTCGAACCAGACCGGCAAATTACGCTGGTCAGTATTCGCGCCCTGAAGGTCATTTGCCCCGACGAAACGTTGTGGCCGCTGGCCGGCGATCAGCTTTACGTGGATATGGACCTCAGCCCGGAGAATTTGCCGCCGGGGCAGCAGGTGAAGGTGGGTACGGCCGTTTTGCAAATTACCGCCGAAGAACACCGCGGCTGTCTGAAGTACGCCCAACGTTTCGGCAACGATGCCCTCAAATTCGTCAACCAGGATGGCTGGCCCCTGCGTCTACGCGGCATCTACGCCCGCGTCGTGCAGGATGGCTCAATCAGGGTTGGCGATATAGTGACAAAAACTGCGTCGGGGTAAGTCTGTTTTCATGTTACATTGGTGTCAAGGAAACAGTCGTATGCGTATGGAGATAAATATGGAATTGACGATTGATGAAACCTACACCAAGAGACTGCTCAAAGAAGTAGTGGTTGAGCTAATCAATGAACGACAAGAGATGTTTCTGGAAGTGATCATGGAAGCCATGGAAGAAATCGGCCTGGCACAAGCTATCCGTGACGGACGACAGAATGAGTTTGTGAGTGAAGAAGAAATCAATGCCATATACCGTCGAAGATAACAAAATGAGCAAATTATGGGGCGGCCGTTTTCAGAAGCCTACGGCCGTTTTAGTTCGCCAATACCACGACAGCCTGCCCTTCGACCGGCGGCTCTACGACCAGGATATCACCGGCAGCGTGGCCTGGGCGCACGGGCTGGTGGGC
>CALFEW010000420.1 GCA_937958365.1 uncultured Chloroflexota bacterium
CTCAGAAAACGACTCATCCCGCCTTTTTTTCGCTATTTTTGCAACACGCTCTCATAGGGAGTAGAACAATCGTAGTATGGAATACATTGCAAATACTCGGCTGAGAGAGAGGCCAGATCCCACTTTATTTGCGTTTCATATTCTGAGTGAGGAAAACGTAAGAGAGCCTCCTTCAGCGCCATCTCCAGACTCGCGAATAAAGCCCAATGCTCTCTTTGTGATTTTGGCAGTTCTATGGCGTTTTCTATTTGGCTTAATTCATGAATGGAGGCCAAAGCTGCTGTATCCGTCCACGGTCTTAACTGATAGTCTGTAGATTTTGACTCAGGTGTTGTTGGAGGGAACAAAGTCGGAGGAGGTGTTGGTGAGGCAGGGGGAACGGCCGTAGTCGTAGGAGTTGCCGAAGCAGTAGGTGTAAGGCTATGTGTCGGTGTACAGGGCACGCAGGTTGCGGTTGGCAAAACAACGGCCGTTGCCCCTTCCCCTTGCCGCGCACACCCCATCACCAGCAGAACGAGAACGATCAAGATAGGGTAGTACACTTTTTGCATGGATGGCTCTCCCAAGCTTTGGTGTCTCAGGAACTATTTGCGCTCCCCAGCATTTTCTTCCAAAAAGTTGTGGGGCGAGAGAATGGAGATGTCCCGGAACGGGTGGAGGACAAGTAAATCCTTATCGCCCGTCAGGATATAACTTGCCTGCCCGCAAACGGCCAAATCCAGAATCATGTTGTCTTTTGGGTCTCGGCAGATTGTGATGGATTGAGTAACGGCCGTTGGTATTGCCAGACCGATAAAACTGGTCAGAAAACGCAACCGTTTTTCGGCAGAGAGGTACCGATCAAATTTATGTCGGAGTATGACTTCGCTCAGTTCATCCTGAAGGGTTTCAGAAAGGAGAATGCTGCCTTGTAAGAGGGCAACTTCAAACGCTTGCCGCGCCACCGATTTTTCTAACAGCGCCGCGCTGACAATCAGATTGGTGTCCAGAACAAAACGCGGTTTACTCATCTTCCAAGAGAGAATCCAAAATCTCCGGCGTTAAGCCACGCGCCGCAGCTTCCTGGCTTATGTCGTCCATCAGCGAGAGAAGCGACTGCGGCGTGCTTTCAGCAAACTCTTGCAGCATAAAACCAATGAGCTGTTGCAGCCTCTCTCGTTGTTCCTGCGATGAGGATTCATAGGCTCGCGCTGTTTTGTTGTCAAGTTGGATGCGAATGGTTGCTATACCCATCTTACCTCCAAATAAGGACAAATTTCGCTGATTAGGAACGAGATTTGAATTATTTACACGTTTAGATTGGACAAATCTTCTGAGATTTGTCCAATCTTCCGTAAGCTAGATTATACCACAGCTACGGCCCGCGACCGGGCTGGTCTGGCGGTAGGGCGGTGGGTTCGGCGGGGAGGATGAGGGCAACGGCCGTGCCATACGGTGCCCAGGTCGGGTGCGTGTTCACGGCGTCGCCTTCCGTCAGGCGGCGGGCCAGGCCATCGGCCAGGGTGTAGAGGTAGAGGTCGTTGTTGAAGATAAAGGCCATCTCGTCGCCGGTTGGCCCCCAGGCCATGAAGGCTTGCTGGCGCGGGAAGTAGCTGTTTTCGTTGGCGGCGGGGTAAATCTGGCGGGCGTTGCTGCCGTCGCGGTCCATCAGCCAGAGCGTGTAGCTGCTGCGCTGGCTGTCCAGCGGATCGGTGGTGCGCAAGAAGGCCAGAGGCGCGGCGGCGGCCGGGTTGGTGGCCCAATGTAAATGCGCCCACATGCCCGCGTCTTTCACGAAGCGTCCGGCGACGCCGCCGGCGGCGTCTATCACCCAATTGGCGAAGGCCGCCTCTTCCGGGTCGCTGCTGTCGTGACCGGTGTAGGCCAGGAAACGGCCGTCCGGCGACCAGGCCAGCGTGGGAACCCACACCCAGTCACCCGGTGGATCAAATTCGGTGAAGGTTTGCAGCGTCACCCGCTGCGCCTCGTCACGCGCCGGTTCCAGGTTGATCAGGCCGACCTCGTTGGCGTAGCTGTAAGCGATTTGCGCGCCGGTGGGCGACCAGGCGAAGTTGCCGCCCCACCAGGAATAGAGGGCGGCGTAGGCTTCCACAAGCTGCTGAGGCTCCAATTCAGCCTCAGCGTCGGCCGGGATTTCGGCCAGCCAGAGGTCGTTGTTGGCTTCCCAGCCGGGCGGCGTGGTGATGGAGATGGCCGTCGTGTAGGCAATCTCGCCGATTTCCGCCTCGCTGGCCGTCGTCTCAAAGGCGGGGTTCCAATCGGCCCAAAGCACATTCTCCACGCCCAGGGGGCGCGGTTCGGCGCTGCGCTGCGTTGCGATGACGTAGAGGGCGTTGTTGAAGACGGCCGGATCGCCATCCACGCGGCTGTAGAGCAGATAATCGCCAGAGGGGGAAAGGCTGAAGACACGGCCGTCTAACTGTCCCCCAACGTCTAGCTGCTCCGGGAACGCCGATTCACCGCGCAGGAAAACGGCCGTGCCGTCGCTGATGTAGGCGAGCACGCCGGGGAAGCTGACGTTGCCGCCCGCCGCGCCGATGCCCACCATCACAATCTCGTCCTGCGGCTCTTCGATGACCACCGTTTGTGTGGGCCAGCGTTCCGCTTCCAACCCGTCGCGGTAGACGATGCGGATGGTGGTCTCTTGCAGGCCGTCTTTGCCTGCCTGCACGATGAGCGGCGGGTCTTCGGCGGCCATCGCCTCGTTGCGCACGGTTTTGCGGGCGAAGGGCAGGCTTTGGGTGGTCGTTTCGATGCTTTCGCTGACGCGCACCACGGTGATGGTTTCGCCGCCGGTGAGAGGGGTGTAAACCGGCGGCGTCACTTCGTCGCTTTCGCCGATTTCTACGGCGGCTTCGGCCAGCAGTTCACGTACGTTGGTGGCTTCGGTGGTGAGATTAAAGCTCTGCCCATCGGCGATGAGGGTGACCTGGAGGGGTTCGCTAACGGCCGTTTCCGGCGATTCCACCGCGCAGCCGACGAGCAGAAGAGCGATAAGAAGAGCGTAAGCCGTAAGCCGTAAGCCGTATTCCGTGTTCCGTCCACGGTTCACGGAATACGGAACACGGAATACGGAACACGGGATACGGAACACGAACAACGGCCGTCTCACGCCGCTTGCCACATCTCGCGCAATTCGGGGGAAAGGGTGTCGGCCACGGTCTGGCTGACGTTATCGCCAACGAGGGTTTTGAGGTTGTGGAAGGTGGCGGTGATGGGGTGGCTGGCAAATTGGGCGTCGGTGTTGCCGGCGCGGCGGGCGACCATTTTTTGGAATTCCAGCCGGGTAAGGCTTTTGTTGCGGAAATGGAGCAGCCAAAAGGTCCGCGTAAGCTGTTTGCTCAACTCTTCCGGCAGGGCGCGGGCCAGCTCTTTTTTGGTACGGCCGTTCAGGTTCAGGGCCAGGGTGCGCAGGGTGGCCTGGCTCCAGCGCCGGGCGTGGTCGGTGGTGCGTAATTTGCCGGTTTGTTGTACGGCCGTGTAATAAGTGGTCAAATCATTGCTTGTCATATCTGTTTCAAATTGCCTCCGCAGTGACTTTTTTACCCCGGTCAGAAGTGGGCGTCAAATTGGCGCTCAGGTTGACGATTCGCCAGGAATTGTTATACTTCGACGGTTCATTTCCATCCAGAGTCGAATTATAATCGAACAGTTGATTTTAAGGTATGCCAGATACTTGGCAACCAGGGATGTGGTTGACAGGTTGGCGGGCAGTTGGATGGTGGTGGCGTAGAATAATCAAAAAAATCCCTTCGTTGAACGAGGAAAATCTCCTTGTGGGACGAAGAGTTGATAAGCTGAGGAATGGAATTATGTCTGAAGAACGTTATACATTGGTGGCCGAACCACGCACGATTGTAGGCAAGCAAGTAAAGCAATTGCGTCGAAATGGTTGGGTTCCGGCGGTGATTTACAGCACCCAGCACGAACCCATGAACATTCAGTTGGAAACTCGCCCGCTGTTTAAAACATTGCGTAAGGCCAGTACAACTCACCTGATTGACGTAGACGTTGCCGGGCAAAAACACACCGTCCTGGCGCGTGAAATTCAACAACACGCCACCCGCGGCGATCTGGTTCACGTAGATTTTTTGGAAGTTGACATGAAAGTCAAAATTACTTCCGAGGCGGAACTGGTTGGCATCGGTGAAGCCGCGCCGGAAACGGATGGATTAGGCTCGGTGACGTGGGCGATCCGCAGCGTTGAGATTGAATGTCTGCCGGATGACCTGGTTTCGCACATTGATGTTGATTTAACCAAGATTCAAACCCCCGAAGACGTGATCACCGTCGCCGACCTGGTTGCGCCCAAGGGCGTGGCGATTTTGGCCGAGGCGGACGCGATTGTCGCTTCCTTTGCGTATGAACGCACCGCTGGCGATGCGGACGAGATGGACGCTTATGCGCCCATGGCTGATTCGGTAGAAGTCATCGGCAAAGGCAAGAAAGAAGACGAGTTCGACGATTAGTCTGCTCCGTTTTCTGGTACGTAACGAATTGGAAAGGCCGGAACTTCAATGGGTTCTGGCCTTTTTGTTTAGCGAATCGAGACGAACAGCCTGCCGGAATTGTGCAAATGGATACACGGAT
>CALFEW010000421.1 GCA_937958365.1 uncultured Chloroflexota bacterium
TTGTAGCCAATTACTGACTTGACAACTCGCAAAATAGCTTAACTTGTAACCAGTGAGATTAGGGCATTGTTTTACTTCTGAACCATGCCGCTTTCTGCTATAATCTCAGCAGATGCCCGACGCATCAAAACAGATAGACACCATCACGCATGGAAAAGTTAAGAAGAACAGGCACGTAACCGACAAAACCCGATCAGGCAGGGCAGCGCACCTCCTATCGGGTTTTTTTATGTGCGATTATCACCAACAGGAGGAGAGATGCCCTTAAACATTATCATTGGCGCTCAATGGGGCGACGAAGGGAAAGGACGTTATACCGATTTGCTGGCTGCCGAGGCCGACGTGGTAGCCCGCTTCAGCGGCGGCGACAACGCCGGACACACCATCAACGTGCAGGATGAAATCTTCAAACTGCACCTCATTCCATCCGGCATCATCCACGACCGGACGGTGTGCCTGATCGGCAATGGCGTGGTGGTGAACCCGGCCGTGCTGCTGCGTGAAATGGACGCCCTGGCCGCGCGGGGTGTAGACGTCAGCCCTGCCCACTTGAAACTTAGCTACAACGCTCACCTGATTACCCCGGCGCACATCGCCCTGGACAAGGCCAGCGAGGCGCAGTTGGGTCAGGGAGCCATTGGCACGACACAGCGCGGCATTGGTCCAGCCTACACGGACAAAGTGGCCCGCGACGGGTTACGCGCCGGTCTATTCGCCGCGCCGGAAGAGCTGGCGGACGCGATCCACCAGCACATCCAAACCAAAAACGAGGTGCTGCAAAAGATTTACCACGCGCCGACGTTGGATGAAACGGCCGTTGCCACCGAATACGCCGCTTACGCCCAACGCCTGGCCCCTTATCTGGTGGATGGTTCGGTGCTGCTAGACGAATATTTGCGTAACGGCCGTTCCGTCCTGGCCGAAGGCGCGCAAGGCACTTTTCTGGACATAGACCATGGCACCTACCCCTTTGTCACCAGCTCTTCGCCAACGGCCGGCGGCGCGCTCACCGGTCTGGGCGTCGGGCCAAAAGTGGTAGACCGCGTGATTGGCGTGACCAAAGCCTTCACCAGCCGGGTGGGCAGCGGGCCGTTCCCCTGCCAGTTGGGCGGCGAACAGGCCTTGCGTCTGCGCGGAACCGGCAGCAATCCCTGGGACGAATATGGCACCACTACCGGCCGTCCCCGGCGTGTTGGCTGGCTGGACCTGGTGATGCTGCGCCACGCCGCGCGCATCAACAGCCTCACCGAACTGGCCCTGACCAAGATGGACATCCTCAGCGGCCTGGACGAAATTCCGGTGTGCGTGGCCTACGAACGCCGAGGGGAACGTCTGGCGCATTTCCCCAGCAGCCTGGAAATTCTGGCCGAATGCAAACCTGTATACGAAATTCTACCCGGCTGGCAAGAAGACATCTCCGGCGCACGCACCTGGGCCGATCTGCCGCGCAACGCTCAGGCCTACATCGAATTCATCGCCGTGACCACGCGCACACCCATCAGCTACGCTTCCGTTGGGCCAGGACGCGCCCAGTATTTACAGGTAACAGGGAAATAGGAACCAGGAAGCAGGAAGCAGTGTTCAGTATTCGGTGGTAGAGCATTGAACACTGAACACTGAACACTGGATACTAAACATGCCCCCACTCACCCCATTAAGCTATCACGAAGTGATCGAGGCGTGCGCCGAACCGGGCTGCCCAATTTGCCGGATTGGCACGCGGGCGGCCGAGCGTTATCTGGCCGGGCTGATTTATGACAGCGTCAACGACGTGCCGACGCGCGCCGGGCTGCGCGAATCGCTAGGCTTTTGCCACGAACACACCTGGCGCGCCCCGGAAGCAGGCGAGAGTGCGCCGTTGGGCATTGCTTCTATTTACCGGGACATCGTCAATACGCTGAACAAGCGGTTGAAACAGGTGGAGTATCAATCACAAGGGCCAGCCATCTGGCGGCAGCTCAAGGGGTCGGTGGGGGTTGAGGGCAAGAATCCGTCCGTGGCGAAGTTGTTGGCGGCCACGGCCGTTTGCCCGGCTTGCGCCCGGCGGACGGAGATGGAGGGGTTGGCAATTACGGCCGTTACCGACGCCCTCAGCCAGAACGACCAGCGCCTCATCGCGAAATTGCAGCAAACCGGCGGCTTCTGCCTGCCCCATCTGCGCCAATCGCTGGACAAAGCCAGCAGCCAGACCGCGTTTGATCATCTGGTCAACATGACCAGCGCCAAAATGGAAGCCCTCATCGTCGAACTGGACGAGTTCATCCGCAAAAACGATTATCGCTTCCATCACGAGGGCTTTAACGAAGAGGCGGATAGCTGGCTGCGGGCCATTCGGCTGGTGGCGGGGAATGAACGGCCGTAAAACTTTCCAGCCACCTTCGCGGAAGTTTAGAACTTCCGGGAAGGTTATCACGCTCAATCCCGCCGGTGCAGGCCCAGCGTCGCAGCCACCACCCGGTCCAGCCAGCGGTCGGGCAGCCAGCGGGGAATGAGCCAGCCCGATAGCCTTTTACGCGGGATAGCGTAACGCGCCTTGGGCTGCGCCACTTCCAACGCCTTCACGATACAATCGCTCACTTTTTCCACCGGAATGGCTGATTCGCGCCGTTTGGCGACCGATTCGTTTTGCATTTTGGCGATGATGTCACCGTATGGGCTGGCGGCGTACTGCCCCGCACCCTCGCTGGCCTTTTCGATGATCGGCGTGGCGGTTGTGCCCGGCTCCACGACAATCACGTCAATGCCATACAGGATCAGCTCGCGGCGCAGGGCGTCGGAAAGGCCCTCCAGGGCGTGTTTGGAAGCGGCATACGCGCCAAAAAAGGGATAGGCGATGCGCCCACTGACGGAACTGACGTTGACGATGCGGCCGCGCGGCTCCGGCGCACCGGGACGCGCCCCCAAAAGCGGCAAAAATTGCTGGGTCACATCCAGCAAGCCAAACAAGTTCACCTCAAACTGGCGGCGAAAATCATCCAGGGGCATGTGCATGAGCGGGCCGAGGGTAGAGATGCCGGCGTTGTTGACCAGCCCGGCCAGATTTTGCCCGTTGAGCGCGGCTTGGACCTGGGAAACGGCCGTTTCTATCCCCTGATGGTCCGTCACGTCGAACAACAAAGGGGTGAACCGCTCGCCCAACTCCGCCCGAACCCGGTCGCCGTCCGCCTGCCGGCGTACACTGCCATAGACGTTGTAGCCATACCCTACAAGCTGCGCGGCCACAGCGTAGCCAATGCCGGTGGAAACGCCCGTGATTACAATGGATTTGGTCATGGGGTGATGCTCCGTATTTGTCCCATTTGGGTGATGTCGTAACCAGGGAGAGCGGCAACGGCCGTTCTGAACCCTTCATCGGCCAGCAAAGCCAGCAGCGGTTGCAGCAAATCGCTCTCATGCGCCGCCCGCGTCATAACCAGATCATATCGTTCGTGGACCAGGGGCACAAAATCGAGCTGCAACGCTCGCGCCGCCGCCCGAATGCCCAGGCCGGTATCGGCCGTGCCGGAAGCAACGGCGGCGGCGACGGCCAGATGGGTATATTCCTCGCGGTCATAACCCGGCACATCGGCGGGAAGAATGCCGCGCCGGCCCAATTCATAATCCAGCAAAACCCGCGTGCCTGCGCCGCGCTGTCGGTTGACCAGACGAATATCGCCGCGAAGCACGTCGGCCCAATCGGCCAGACCCCGCGGATTGCCCGGCGGCACAATCCAGCCCTGTTCGCGCCCCACCAGCGTCACCAGGACGATTTCCTGGCCGGGCAGGTAGCGGCGCACGTAACTTTCGTTGTAGACGCCGGTGTCGGGGTCTAGCAGGTGGCAGCCGCCGAAGTGGGCTTCGCCGCGCCGCAGGGCCATCAAGCCGCCCAAACTGCCCACGTTGGCGGAAGATAGGCGCAATCCCGCGCCTTTTTCGGCTAAAAATTGGGCCAGCAAATCCAGCGTCAGGTCGTGGCTGCCGATGGCGACGAGGGTGTGGGCGATTTCGCGCTCTGTGCGGTAAAGGTGGATGGTCACGTCGGCTCCGGCGGGCAGGCCATCGCTGAAACGGGGCACATGAAGCAGACCATCGGCCCGCGCCAGGGAGGTGATGACGCCGGCGCCGCGATTCATGGGCGTCGCCATTACTTTATCGCCCACTTTGCCCACAGCGACACGGACAAAATCGTCGTCGCCGGTGGGCGAATTGAGCTTGCGGGTGAGGGTGGCGGCGATGGTGGGCGGCTCGTAGACCGGCTGGCCCTGCCAGCGGGCCAGCAGCGGCTGGACAAATATCTCGCCGGTGAGTGCAGCGCTGACGGGATAGCCGGGCACGCCGATGATGGGGATTGGCGACTTCGGATTTTGGATTGCGGATTTGGGATGGATCAGGCCGAGGATGACGGGGTGGCCGGGGCGGACGGCGACGCCGTGGACGAGCAGTTGGCCCAGTTCGGCGACGACGTGGGCGGTGTAATCTTCGCTGCCGGCGGAGGAACCGGCGTTGAGGAGGATGAGATCGTGAGTTTGGGTGGCTTCCTGCACGGCCGTTCGTATCGCTGCCGGTTCATCTTTGACGATGGGCCAACGGGTGGGCAGGCCGCCCCAATCGGCGACCTGAGCGGCCAGCACCAGGCTGTTATATTCGATGATCTGGCCGGGTGCAGGCGGGTGGGAAACGGCCGTTTCTATGGCGATCAGTTCTGAACCCGTAGGGATGATGGCGACAGACGGCCGTCGGTAAACGGCGACGGTGGCGTGGCCGGACCCGGCCAGCGCGCCCAAATCTACCGGACGCAATTTGTAATTGGCCGGCAGCACCAACTCGGTGGCGACCATATCTTCGCCCATCGGGCGAACGTGCTGCCAGGGCGGCAGCGCAGCGCGAATCTCTATGGCCGGTCGTCCCGCGTCGTCGGCGACAGCCTGGACGTGTTCGATCATCACGACGGCGTTGGCCCAGGAGGGCAAGGGATGGCCAGTGTTGACGGCCTGGGCAGGGCAAGGCACACGTTCGGCCGCTTCCGGGCTGTCTACCAGAGTCAGGCGCAGGGGAGTGGTCTCGGTGGCTCCGGCCGTGTCCTGGGCGCGCAGGGCATAGCCATCCATCGCGCTGGCATGGTAGTGGGGAGCGGATAGTCTGGCCCAGATGGCGGTGGCGGTGATACGGCCGTGGGCTTCAGATACGGGAATGGTCTCGGCCGGCAACGGTCGCCACAAACCAACCTCGGTTAAGGCCAGTTGTAACGTCTTTTTAGCCTCGGCCAGTGGAATATCTTCCAGATAAACGTGTCGTTTCATGTCTTCCAGGTCATCATCCAACAAAAAAAGCAGAAGTTCAAAAAGGGCAATACTACTATGCCCCGGCATTTCTTGCACGACTTTTGGATGGACATTAATCACGGGGCATTTTGTCACTGGCGGCTGTACCACGTCCGCGTTTGCCTTTCAGTCGTCTACGCCGTCCTTCACGGTGGCTCTTTTTGACCATCTCCGGTTGTCCTTTGTGACCAGCAACGATGTAGACTTCATCAACAGTGTCTGTCATATCATCAAAATGGGATAAAAAACGGCCGTTCTCGCCTAGTATCAGTGACGGGAACGGCCGTGTTAATTATCTCAGCCAGGGAAAGATGCAAAAGGGCTGCTCTTTTAGTTAGTCACCCACCACCTGTTCAACCTGAATCATCGGCTGCTGCGTGGTGCATTGCGTACATTCGGCCGTGTCATTGTTAAGCTGGACCAAAAGGCCGCCACACACGCGGCACGGCTGTTTTAACGGCCGTTTCCAACTCGTCCAGTCGCATTCCGGGTAATTGGCGCAGCCAAAAAATACACGCCCTTTGCGCGTCCGCTTTTCGATCAGGTCGCCGCCGCAGCGCGGGCACGGAATGCCCAACCTCATCAGGATTTGCTCCGTAAAGCGGCAGCTTGGGAAGTTGCTGCAACCGATGAAACGGCCGTAACGCCCCTCACGGTACACCAAAGGCCGACCGCACGTCGGACACTCCCGACCTACCAATTCCAGCTCTTTTTTCAGTTCGATTTTCGGGATGGCCGCGTCGGCTTTTGCCAGGTTGTCCTCGAAACGGCCGTAAAAATCGGCAATCACCGGCGTCCAGGGTTTGCCCTCGGCAATTTCGTCCAGTTCGTCTTCCAGCCGGGCCGTAAAATCCACCGACAGGATGTTGGGGAAATGCTCCACCAGGATGTCGGTGACGATCTGGCCCGTCTCGGTGGGCTGCAACCGTTTATCCACAATCTCCACGTAACCCCGCGCCTGCACCGTGGAGATGATCGAGGCATAGGTGCTGGGCCGGCCAATGCCGTTTTCTTCCAACTCGCGCACCAGCGTCGCCTCGGTAAAGCGGGGTGGCGCTTGCGTAAAGTGCTGCTCCGGCCGCAGCCGCAGCAAATCCAACAATTGCCCGGCGCTCAGATCGGCGGGGACTCTGGCTTCGCCGTTTTCGCTGGGCCGGTCTTGCGGCTCGGTTTCCTCGTACAACGCCAGGAAGCCGGGAAAACGCAAAGATGAACCGGTGGCGCGGAAGAGATACGGCCGTTGCTCCGCGGCTACCTTCGCTTCCCCCGCCCAAACGTCCGCCGACACCGTATCATACACAGCCGGTGACATCTGGCTGGCGACAAAACGGTCCCACACAAGCTGGTACAGCCGGTACTGGTCCCGCGATAGAAAATTTTTCACCGCTTTGGGTGTGCGCATCACCGACGTGGGGCGCACCGCTTCGTGGGCTTCCTGCGCGGTTTTGGAGCGTGTTTTGTAGATGGGTGGGCTGTCCGGCGCGTACTCACGGCCGTAATGCTGCAAAATGTACGCCTGCGCTTCTTTCTGCGCTTCCGTGGAAACGTTCACGCTGTCGGTGCGCATGTAAGTGATCAGACCCACCGAGCCATCGGCGTCGCCCAGGTCCACGCCTTCATACAACTGCTGCGCCACTTTCATCGTCTTGGTGGTGCCAAAGCCCAGCTTACGCGACGCTTCTTGCTGCATGGTGCTGGTGGTGAATGGGGCCGCCGGGCGACGGGTACGGGTGCCTAAGCGCACTTCACCCACCTGCCAATGGGCCGTCTCCAGCGCATTCAAGTGCGGCAGCACGTCGGCTTCGCTGTTGAGGACCGGTTCTTCGCCTTTAAATTTGAAGAGCTTCGCCAGGAAGAACGGCCGTTCCCGTTCCTTCCGATACTTGTCCTGGCTCAATTCAGCCGCCAACGTCCAATACTCCGTGGGCGTAAACTGGTCAATCTCGCGTTCACGCTCCACCACCAGCCGCACCGCCACCGACTGCACACGCCCGGCCGACAACCGGCCGCGCACCTTGCGCCACAGCAGCGGGCTGAGTTTGTAGCCTACCAACCGGTCCAAAATACGCCGCGCTTGCTGCGCATCCACCCGGTTCATATCAATTTCGCGGGGATTCTCAAAGGCCGCCTGCACCGCCGGTTTGGTGATTTCCTGAAAAACCACGCGCCGCGTGCGCTTCGGGTCCATGTCCGCCGATTCCAACACGTGCCAGGCGATGGCTTCCCCTTCCCGGTCCGGGTCGGTGGCCAGGTAGATTTCTTTGGCTTTGGCCGCCGCGTCCGTCAGATCTTTCACCAGCTTGCGTTTGTCGTTCAGCACGCGGTATTCCGGCGCAAAATCATTCTCCACGTCCACGCTCAACCGGGATTTCAGCAAATCCCGCACGTGGCCGACGCTGGATTTCACCGTGTAGCCGCGCCCCAGGTAGCGGCCAATGGTCTTGGCTTTGGCCGGCGACTCCACGATCACCAGTTTGCCAGACCGCGCGCCTGCCGTTTCGGCGGCTTTGGCGGTTGTTTTAGAGGGTTTCGCAGACTGCGCCGCCGGGGTTTTAGCCGGTTTAGCCGCCTTCGTTTTGGTCGTTTTGCCAGTTTTTTGGGTCGCCGCTTTTTTAGCCGGTTTTTTGGCCGGGGCTGGCTGTGTTTCCGGTTTGGGCAGAGCATCGTGGGCGGGCGTATGGCCGCGCCGGTAGATGGAACCGCTGCAGACCGGGCAGGTTCCGCGGGTCGCCGGGGAACCATTTGCGGCCCATTCCGGCTGCGAACCAGCCATGATCCGCTTTTCTTTACATTTAAGGCAGTAGCCTTCTAAGGTTTGTTCTTCACTCATACAGTTAGCTATACTTTTCTAGTTCTGTGCCGTCCAGTCCATTGACCAGTTGTTTTACCAGTGGGATTTGGTCTTTGTGGACGACGAGAAGCGCGTCGTCCATGTTGACGACAACCAGCCCCGCCACGCCCACGACGGCCACCAATTTGCCCGCTTCCTGATTGTAGATCAGGCAATCGCTGGCCTGTTTGGCAAGGACCAATCCTTCCGTGACGTTGGTGGTGGGGTCGGGGTTCAGGGCTTCTTTGAGCGCGTACAGCGTGCCCGGATCGCTCCAGCCCATGTTGCCGTGCAAAACGGCCGCTTCTTGCGGCGCAATGTGTTGTAAAATCGCATCGTCAAAACTCATGGACTCGATCTGCGGATACACGCGATGCAGCGTATCCAGGTAATCGGCCTGGCCAATTGTCTGACCAATCTCCGTAAGTTGCTGCCAGATGTGTGGCTGCTGCTGTTGGTACTGCTGCTGGACAAAACCAATGGTCGTAACGAAGTAGCCAGTATTCCACACATGGCTCTTTTCCGCAAACATTTGTTGGCAGCGTTCCAGCGACGGCCGGTAACTGAGAGAGGCAAAACGGTAATACGGCCGTTCCGCCACCTCGCCCAGTTTCTCGCCCAAACCAATCCAGCCCAGGTTTTCGTTGGCAAAACGGGGCGTTTCGCCGACAAACAAAATGGCCGCCTCCTGCCGTTGCAGCAGCGTTTCCGCCGCCGCCAGCACGCCGCGGAAGGTATCCACCTGGCTCATGTAATTATCGCCCCAGAGAATGGCTACGGGTTCAACGGCCGTTTCCGTTTTACGCGCCAGGTGCGTCAGGGCCAGCCCTACGGCCGCGGCCAGGTCGCGCCGCGCCGGTTCGCCAATGATGTTGTCGGGCGGCAGTTCAGGAAGCTGGGCGCGGACCAAATCTACGTACCGCTCATTGGTGGAAATGAAGATATTTTTCGCGCCGTACACACTCAAAACCCGCTCCACGGCCAGTTGCAGCGTGGATTGGTTGCTCAAAATAGGTTCAAACTGCTTGGGTGATTTTTGGCGACTAAGAGGCCACAATCGGCGGCCGGAACCACCGGCAAAAATGACGATTTTCATGGTGAATCACTCTTATCCTTGTCGGGTTTTACCTCATAAATAGGGTCTGGTTCCCGCCCCAGGACGTAATTCATGCCACCCACCTGCCGCACCATGCCCTTCAGTTCCATCAGCGTCAGCGTGCTGCTGATAACGCTGCTGGGTAGGCCGGTGGTGCGGCTAAGTTCGTCTACGTGAACCGGTTGGGCGGTAAGTTGGGTGTAGAGGGCAACTTCTTCGGCCGTTTCGGGCAGGGCAAGCTGCACGGCAGTATGTTCCACGACCATCTGCAAATTCAACTCTTCCAAAATGTCTTCGACGCGCGTGACCAGTTTGGCCCCTTGTTGGATGAGCCGATTGGGGCCAATGCTGGCCGGACTGGTGACATTGCCAGGCACGGCAAACACTTCCCGGTCTTGTTCGACGGCAAACTTGGTGGTAATAAGCGCGCCGCTTTGCTCGCCAGCTTCCACCACAACCACGCCCAGCGACAAGCCGCTGATGACCCGGTTGCGCGGCGGGAAATTTTTCGCTTCCGGCTGCACGCCCAGGCCATATTCGCTGATGATGGCCCCATGCCCGGCGGCAATTTGCTGCGCCAGAGCGCGGTGTTCGGTGGGATAGATGTGGTCCAGGCCAGAGCCTAAGACGGCCAGAGTACGGCCGTTCATCTCCAGCGCCGTTTTGTGGGCGACGGCGTCAATGCCTCGCGCCAGCCCGCTGACGATGGTAACGCCGTTTTTCACCAGACCTGTCACCAGATCGCGGGTGACTTGACGGCCGTACCCCGTCAATCGCCGCGTGCCCACTACAGCTACGGCAAAACGATCCACTTCTTGCAACTCGCCCCACAGGTAAAGAACCGGAGGCGGCATGGGAACTTCCCGCAGATACGTCGGATAACCAGGATCATCCCAGGTAAGCAGTTGGATATTGGCCTGTTCAATTTGTCGCCAGGAGGCATCCAGGTCCAATGAGGATCGAGTTTCGACCAGGCTGTTAATGGCGCGCTGGTCAAAACCAAGTTTTTTTAGTTGCGGTTCGGTCGCCCACCAGGCGGCTTCCAGGCTGTCAAAGGCGTCTAAAAGGGCCTGTAATTTAGCCGGCCCAATGCCTTTTACCAGGTTGAAACCGAGCCAGTATTTCTTGTCAGACATGCGGTTAACATACCATGCAGGATTGGCTTGTGCAAAACCGGCACGCACAAAGAGGCGCCAAAGGCCACCACCAAGCCAATTTACCCCAGAAGGCCAGGCAAAAGATGAACGGTCATACGGCCGTTGTCAAAATCAATCGCCAGAATCACATCGTCAATGTCCGGTAACAAAATCTCCCGGTCGGCGCCGGTGACTACAAATACATTGTTGGCGCCCGTTTCCAGCACGCGGGTTAGTTCGCCCAGGTGTTCGCCATCGTCGCTGAAAACAGCTAACCCCACCAACTGGTAGAGGAAATATTCCCCCTCCTCCAGCGGGATCGCTTCGGATTCAGGTACTTGCAGCCATTCGCCGCGCAAAGAGTCGGCCGCATCACGATCATCGTAACCGGCCAGCTTCAACAGGATGAGGTTTTGATGCAGACGCGCCGCTTCCACAACCACTGGTCGTGGATTTTTCTCACCCAGGTAAACGGTTTTCAGCCAGGTGAAGCGCTCCGGCAAATCGGTATGCGGCAAGACACGCACCTCACCGCGCACGCCATGCGGTTTCATGACCTCGCCAATCACCAAAAAACGAGGCTCGGCAGATGATTCTACCAAGCCTCGTTGCTCATTTTTCTCTTGACGCGAAGTAGCTTTCTTGGTCAAAGAGGCTCCATATCTATCCGTTAGCGCGTCTGGGATCAGGCGTTGACTTCTAACACTTCCAGGGAGACTTGTTTGCCTTCCTTGTCGGCCAACACTTGCAACAGCGAACGTATCGAATTAATGACACGGCCGTTTTTGCCAATGATGCGTCCCATGTCTGGCGCGGCTACGGACAATTCCAGGGTGGTGGTTGAACGGTCGGAGTACTCAGAGACGTGTACCGCGTCCGGATCATCCACCAGAGATTTAACGATATATTCGATCAGTTCCTTCATAACCGGACCTTTCGGCTAGACGGCCGTATCAGGAAAAATCTTACTCTTCTTCGGCTACGGCAGCGTCGGCTTCGGCAACAGCCGCGGCAACAGCCGCAACGGCCGTGGCATCCACAACCTCATCTTCAATAACGACGCCTTCGTACTCGGCGACCAATTTTTCCAGGGATTCGCCTGCTTGTAAGCGTTGCAAACGGCCGTATGTGCCCTGTTTTTCCAGCAGCAGGCGCACGGGGTCTGAAGGTTGCGCGCCCACGTTCAGCCAATGGAGCGCCCGCGCTTCCTGAATCTTAAACTCAGTTGGGTTCATCAATGGATTGTAATGACCGATGCGCTCGACAACACGGCCGTCACGCTTCGAGTTAATGTCAGCCACTACCACACGGTAGCTCGGTTGACCTTTTTTACCAGTTCGACTTAAGCGAATTCGCAGCATTTCTTCTTTCTATTCTCCATTTGTATGTCATTTAGCCTGCCAGTCTGTTAGTCTGCTAGTCTGTTAGCCAGCAGGACGGTGACCAACTATCAAACTATTCAACTACCAGACTATTTGACTATCCCTAAAAACGGCCGCCAAACATATTCATCAGACTCTTACGCCCGCGGCTGGTACGTAATTGCTTCATCATGGTTTGCATCTCCTGAAATTGCTTCAAGAGAATGTTGATGTCTTGAACTGTGGTGCCAGACCCGGCGGCAATGCGCCGTTTACGACTGGCCTTCAGTATCTTGGGGTTGCGCCGCTCTTCAGAAGTCATCGAGCGGATCATGGCTTCAATACGCTTCAGATCATTTTCTGCCTGAGACATATCCACGTCTTTAGCCATCTTGTTCATACCCGGAATCATTTCCATAATCTGCCCGATGGGGCCAAGACGCTTAATTTGCTGCATCTGATTAAGAAAATCTTCCAGATCAAACTTGCCTTCCATCATCCGTTCGCCCGCGCGCTGGGCTTCTTCCTGGTCCATCTCTGTCTGGGCTTTTTCGATGAGGGTCATCACGTCCCCCATGCCCAGGATGCGATTAGACAGGCGATCCGGGTGGAATACTTCAATGGCGCTTACTTTTTCGCCGGTCCCCAGGAA
Source organism: uncultured Chloroflexota bacterium (assembly GCA_937958365.1). Classification (GTDB taxonomy): domain Bacteria; phylum Chloroflexota; class Anaerolineae; order Promineifilales; family Promineifilaceae; genus Leptovillus. The sequence continues at coordinate 12,376 of CALFEW010000421.1, forward strand.
TTTGATGGGGACGTTGGTCACTTCGCGCATGGAGATAGACGCGCCGCCACGGGCATCGCCATCCACTTTGGTCATGATCAACCCGGTGAGGGTGACGGCGTTGTTAAAGTCTGTGGCTACGCGCACCGCTTCCTGGCCGGTCATGGCGTCGGCGACGAGCAAAGTTTCGATGGGGGAAACGGCCGTTTTAATCGCCCGAATCTCCTCCATCTTCATCTCGTCAATGTTCAAGCGCCCGGCCGTGTCTAAAATCACGACGGTCGCGCCGCTGTTAGTTCCCTGCTTCACGCCATTGCGGGCAATGTCTACGGGGTTGGCGTTAATGCCTTCCGCGTAGACGGGGATGTCTAGCTGTTTGCCCAGGGTTTGTAGCTGGTCAATAGCCGCCGGACGATACACATCACAAGCGACGAGTAACGGCCGTCTGCCCTGTTTACGCAAATGTAAGGCCAGCTTGGCAGCCATTGTCGTCTTGCCGGCCCCTTGCAGACCCACCAACATAATCACCGCCGGTGACTGCATGCCCAGGTTCAGGCGGCCCGGTTCACCGAGCGTCGTCACCAGTTCGTCGTGAACAATCTTAACGACCTGCTGACCCGGCGTCAGGCTGCGCATCACTTCCTGTCCAACGGCCCGTTCGCGCACACGCGCCACAAAGTTTTTGACAACCTTAAAGTTGACGTCCGCTTCCAATAAAGCCAGCCGGACTTCACGCATCGCCACGTCAACATCTTCTTCCGTCAGTTTGCCGCGGCGCTGCAAATTATCAAAAACAGATTGTAAGCGCGAACCTAAGGACTCAAACACAAGTTCACCTGACAATTATGCTCCCGCAAGGGAAGTGTCGGCCAAAAATTGGACAACACCGCATCCACATGCGGGAGACGTTATGCTCTTAATGATGCCACACAAGACAGGCAATTCTAACGCAGCCCCGAACCTGCGTCAAATGACGAAAACGCGGATCGTAATGAATTCTGGCGGTAATGGACCAAATGTCATACGTCATGCGTTACGCAGGGTGTCCTGACATGACGCATGACGTATGAAATAACTTATGCCAATGCCGGTTCCAGCGACAAAGCCGCCTGACGCAGCAGTTCCGCCCGGTTGGTGCTTTCCCAGGGCAGATCAATATCGGTGCGACCAAAATGACCGTAAGCGGCCGTTGCCCGGTAAATCGGGCGGCGCAGGTTGAGATCACGAATGATGGCCCCTGGACGCAAATCAAAATGAGCGTTGATGAGGTGGACCAACTGGTCGGCCGACAATTTGCCTGTACCAAAGGTTTCCACGTTGACGCTGAGCGGTTTGGCAACGCCGATAGCGTAGGCGACCTGAACTTCGCAGCGTTCGGCCAGGCCGGCAGCGACGATGTTTTTGGCGACCCAACGCGCGGCATACGCGGCGCTGCGGTCCACTTTGGTGCAATCTTTGCCGCTAAACGCGCCACCACCATGCCGCCCCATGCCGCCATAGGTGTCCACAATAATTTTGCGACCGGTCAGACCGGCGTCGCCCATCGGACCACCCACAACGAAGCGGCCGGTGGGGTTCACAAAAACACGCAGTTCGTCATCCACCAGGTCGGCCGGCAGCACCGGCGTAATCACGTGTTCGATGATGCCCTGGCGAATGGCGTCTGCTTCAACTTCCGGGGCGTGTTGGGTGCTGACGAGGACGGTGTGGACACGTTTGGGACGGCCGTAAGCATACTCTATCGTGACCTGGGCTTTACCGTCCGGGCGCACCCAGGGCAGCGTGCCATTGCGGCGCACTTCAGACAGGCGGCGGGTGAGCGCATGGGCCAGGTGGATAGGCAGGGGCATCAATTCTTCGGTTTCGTTGCAGGCAAAACCAAACATCATGCCCTGATCGCCGGCGCCAATAGCGTTGATGGCAGCTTCGTGGTCACCATTGTTACGATATTCCAGGGCGCGATCCACGCCCTGGGCAATGTCCGGGCTTTGGCTGGCGATGGCCGCTTGCACGCCGCAGGTGTTGCCGTCGAAGCCTTTGCTGCTGTCGTCGAAGCCAATTTCCGTAACGACTTTACGGACTAAATCGTCGAAGTTGACGAAGGCAGTCGTGGTGATTTCGCCCAACAAGAGGACGAAGCCGGTTTTGACGGCCGTTTCACAAGCCACACGCGCATTGGGGTCTTGCTCCATAATCGCGTCCAACACAGCATCACTGATCTGGTCACACATTTTGTCGGGATGCCCTTCGGTTACAGACTCGGACGTAAACAGCAGGCTAGGCGCCGTCATAAATGTTGTTGTCATCTCTAAAAACCTCCAAATTTGTGAATAAACCAGGTGGCTCACACCTGGTAAACGGAAAATAAAAAAGCCTCTTAACTGGTGGCGTTAAGAGGCTTGCTTTATTCGTAGGCTCACCTCTTATCTGCCAGCGTTCGCTGTCGGAATTAGCACCTTCCCTGACTGGGGGTTGCTGCAGTTTCTACGGGCCGTTCCCTCCACTGCTCCTGATAAGAGTGTTAATATGTTGTTATTAAGTGACTTTTGAGTATAGCCAATGAAACCGGATTGTCAAACAAAAATCGCTTTAAAGGGCAACCAACGATTCACAGATTAGCGGCCTGCTCTTACAAATTGGATTACGGAAAATGGCTTGTAACCGATTATTCCCAGTTTTCCGGGGGTTCCGGCATACCCAAAATGTGATACCCGGCATCCACGTAAACCACTTCGCCGGTGACACCGCTGCTGAGGTCGCTGCACAACCAGAGGGCCGTTTTGCCCACTTCCTCCTGGTCTATATTGCGGCGCAGTGGAGCGCGCTCGCTGACGTAGCCCAACATTTTGCGGAAACCGGCAATGCCGGCCGCGGCTAAGGTTTTGATAGGCCCGGCGGAAATGGCGTTGACACGAATGCCTTGCGGCCCTAAATCGGCGGCCAGGTAACGGGTGCTGGCTTCCAGGGCAGCTTTGGCAACGCCCATGACGTTGTAATGGGGAATCACTTTTTCCGCGCCGTAATAAGTCATGGTGAGGATGGCGCTGCCGGGCGGCATGAGGGGCACGGCTTCGCGGGCCAGGGCCACCAGACTGTAAGCGCTGATGTCCAGGGCAATGCGAAAGCCTTCGCGGGAAGTGCTGACGAAGCGCCCTTCCAGGTCTTCTTTCAGGGCGTAGCCGATGGCGTGAACGAGGATGTCGATCTGGCCGAAATGGGCGGCGGCTTTGGCGAAGACGGCCGTTATCTCTTCATCCGACGACACGTCACACATTTCCACAAAGGTGACGCCCAGTTCTTCGGCCAACGGCCGTACCCGCTTTTCAAGCTGGGGGATGCCATAGCTAAAGCCGATTTCCGCGCCGTGTTCGTGCAAGGCTTTGGCAATGCCCCAGGCGATAGACCGCTGGTTGGCAATGCCGAAGATGAGCGCTTTTTTGCCTTCTAATAATTTCATGCAGTTTTCTCTCCACGAGTAAGATTGTTTTTACCAAAGTTGGTTAACGAGACACGAAGGGGTTGTCCCGAATCCAGTAACGCCAGGGCATGGAAAACCAGGGTTCGGGCGTCTTGCCCAGGCCAATGCGCGGGCCGGAAGCGATCCGGTCTTGCGCGATGGTGGGCGCGTCTTCTATCCAGATAACCCCTTGCGGCTGGCAAAGATTCGCGCCGTTGAGGGTTTTGTCTATGGCGAGGGCCTGGGTAAGCCGGGCCGGGCCGTTGGTCCATTCGGCGCGGGCACGGCCGTTGCGATTTTGCGCCAACCACTCTTCCCCATCCAACGGCTCCAGGGCGCGAATTAGCACGGCGTTGGCCTGCCCTTCCTGCCCGGTGACGACATTAAACATCCAGTGCATCCCATACGTGAAGTAGACATAAGCAATACCAGGAGGGCCGAACATGACGGCCGTGCGCGCTGTAGGACGGCCGTTATTGGCCCGGTCGCCATGACAGGCCAGGTCGGGTTCGTCGCCATCACAGTAGGCTTCGGTTTCCACGATACGGCCGCTGAGACGACGGCCGTTATGCAGCCTGATCAATGGTTTGCCCAACAAGGCCACAGCCACCTGGCAGGCGCTGCCAGCGAAAAAGTGAGAAGTTAAACGATTATCCATCGGGTTGTCGCGCCTTTCATCCATTTCATTCACGAGGAGCTACGGGCAGCCAGACCACAAACGTCGTGCCCTGGCCGATGCTGCTGCTGACTTCGATACGGCCGTTATATCGCTTCACAATCTCCTGACAGATCGCCAACCCCAGGCCGGTTCCCGGAATGCCCCGGCTTTGTACCTGCTCGCCGCGAAAAAAGCGATCAAACAGGAAGGGAATGTCCGCCTGGTCAATGCCCAGGCCCGAATCTACAACTTGCAGCCAGACAGATGCGTGCGGGTCTTCGTAAGAAGCGCCGGCTTTTACCCAGACGTGACCACCTGGCAGCGTGTAACTTAACGCATTGCCCACCAAATTGGTGAGCAGTTGGCTCAGATGCCGGGCTTCCATATGAACAAACGGCAGATTGGCCGGTATGTCTTTGCGCAGGGCAATCTGGCGAATTTCAGCTTTGGCGGCAAAAATGTCGAGACAGTCGTCAATGATCTGCGTGGCGTCAACGGCCGTTGGACACACCAATATAGCCTCCGTCTCCAACCGCGACAGGTCCAGCAAATCTTGAATCAACTGCGTCAGTCGATCCGTTTCGTGATGAAGCACTTTCAGATAACGCTGCCAGTTTTCATTACGGCCCATTTCCAACAGCTTAACGTAGGTTTTGATATTGGTGAGCGGCGTTCTCAATTCGTGGGAAACATTGGTCACAAACCTGGTTTTGAGGCGATCCACTTCTTTTAGACGGGTAATGTCTGCCTGCACAGCGACAAAATTGGTGATTTCTCGCTGAGCATTAAAAATGGGCGAGATCGTCATGGATACATCATAGAGCGAACCGTTTTTGCGCCGGTTCACCAATTCCCCCGACCACTGCCAGCCGTGCAAAATCGCTTGCACCATCTCGGTAAGCGTTGCTTCTGGCGTCAGGCCACTTTCCAGCACCCTGGACGTTTGCCCTAATAATTCAGCCTGTGTGTAACCGCTTTGCAATTCAGTCGCCCGATTCGCGTACTGAATATTGCCTTCGCGGTCGGTAACAATAATACTTTCACCGGCGCTCTCCAAAATCGTGACTGTGCGATCTTTTTCAGAGTGCAGTTCGGCCGTTCGCGTTTTTACTTCTTGCGCCAGCCAGTCGGCTTGCTCTTCCAGCCGTTTGTAAAGCTGCGTGCGCACCATAGCCGTGCCGATCAATCCGGCCAACGTCATGAGAAAACGGGCGTCATCTTCGGTGAAGGCGTTGACGGCCGTTCGCTCCGCAGAGATGACGCCGAGGACTTCCCTATCCACGGTAAGCGGCACGGTAATGGACGATAAGAACTCGTCACCAAACCGCCAATAAAATGGATGCCGCCGCACGTCCGGCAAGATGATAAGCTGGCCGGATTGTTGTACCAATCCGGTGATGCTGCTGCTTAAAGGAATCGGTTCGGGGAGCCGTTTTGGCGATACGCCATAGAAGGAGGGGTGTGTCCAGGCGACGCCATTACTTTTATCAATCATGATAAAGCCAAAACTATCGTGGTAGATGCGGCTGACCAGGAGGCGCGTGGTTTGAGAAAGCAGTTCGTCTATGTCTACGATAGCGGCCGTGGCCAGAGCAACTTCATTTAAGATAGCCAATTCATTGGCCTGCCGCAGCGCATTTTCGTAAAGGCGCACATTTTCGATGGCCACGGCCGCCTGATTGGCGAACGCGGCGATGGTAAACACGGCTTGCGCATCAAAGGCGTCCACACGCTTGCTGTCCACATTCAAAATGCCGATATTGCGGCCTTTAACTCGCAACAACGCACCGGTCCAGGAGCGAATATATTCCGATTCGGGAGTTATGAGCCAGCGTGGATCTTCATGCGTATCTTTTATGACGGTCACGTATTGATCCGTGGGGAATTTGCTCAGGCAATGATCACCTATCGAGCGAATGAAGGTTTTTACGACGTTCTCATCGGCGAAACCCGCACCGGCAACCATGTTGAGTGCGTCTTGATGTTCATCGAAAAGCTGGATGGAAACGCTGTCGTATTCCACAACCTGGGCGAGGAGTTCAAAAAGTTTCTGGTATACGTCTTCCAGGCTGAGTTGGGTGGTGAGGAGCGCGCCCACCTGCTGTAAGGTGCGGGCCAGGTAAAGCTGCTGCCGCTCGACTTTCAGAAGGTTACTGCGCTCAATGGCGGAAGCCATCAGATTGGCGATGCTCTGGCACAGGGTGATCTCTTCTGTGGAAAAAGTGCGCGGACGGGTCTGGACGTCGAGATGTAAAACGCCGATGGATTCTGAACGGGCCAGAAGCGGCAAATAAAACAGAGTACAAAAGCCGGAGTTGACAGCGTGACGCATTCTTGCCTGAATGTCGTCTTGTTCGGTTAAGTTAAGAATGCCGTACGGCCGTTTCGTTTCCAGCACCACCCGCGACGCCTCGGCATCTACTAATTTGATGTGTTGGCCTACCGCCGCTCTCCGGTTGGGGTCGTGCGATTTTTGGGCGATAATGACCAATTCTTGCCGATGTTGTTCCAACAAGGTGATGGTTAGGGTTAATTCTCCGGCCAGGTGGCGCAGCAATACCTCCAGCGTCCGGTTTAACGCCTCTTCCAAATCCAGCGATTGGGTGAGCAAGCCGCTGACCTCGTTGAGAATTTCAGCTTCCCGGCGGCGTTGGGCCTCAGCGCGAAAGAGCCGGGCGTTTTCAAAAGCCGCGCCGATAGAGCGCCCAATGTACGTAAGGGCTTCAATCTCACCGGACAGCCACGGCCGTTCATTGTTATAATCATCAAACCCAATAAACCCCCAACATTCGTCACCGTTGAGAATAGGAATAACAGCAATCGAACAGATGCCTTCGTGTTGCAGAAATTTAGTCTCGGGAGTGGGAAAGTCGGCGATGTTGCCGAAAACGGCCTGTCCAGAGACCACTTGTTGAATCCATCTTTCCAACCCAACCGATTGTAAATCGAGGTTACTCAGTTTGGGGCTGTTTCGCAGCATAGATTGGCGAAAAGCGGACCAACCCAGACGATGGGTCACCAGGAGACGGCCGTCTGGCGACCCCACATTTTCGTAGATGTACACACGCCTCACACCGGCCGCGCGCCCCAAATTCGCCACGACAGCCGGCAGTCGCACGTCCAGATTACGCACATCAGACAGGTACTGGCTGGTAAAGGCAATGGCGCGCAAAATCTCTTGTTGTCGGTCCATGATCCATTTCAAGTGGTAAATTACGTCAGGTGCAACGCACTTTTTCAAGAGTAGTGGGTCACAATTATGCCGTTTGCAAGTGCGTCGCACCTCTGGGCTAAACGCTTACTCAAGAGTTTATCTCAAAATCATATGGTAAACCCTGAGAAA
>CALFEW010000422.1 GCA_937958365.1 uncultured Chloroflexota bacterium
TTGTCAATGGGCGGTGGAGAAACGGCCGTTCTCCCGACCCGATCATGGACAAACCGGCCCGAAAGCGTTAAAAATAGGGCTAAGGTTCAGAATCAAAAAAAGAGGGGAATTTGCAATGCCACAAAACAGCGATCATATATTTGTCATCGGCCATTTGAATCCAGACACAGACGCCATCGCCTCTGCTATGGGTTACGCCTGGCTGCTGCAAGACAAAGAAGGCGCAAGAATCCACGCTGCCAGAGCCGGGCAGCTCAATCCGCAAACAACCTGGGTGCTAAAACGGCTGCAATTGGAGCCGCCCATCCTCCTGCCGGATGCCTCCCCACGTTTTGAATCCATTTGCCACCGGCTGAACACCACCACGCCAGAACGCCCTCTGCGCGAAGCCTGGGCCATCGCCAACCGCACCGGCGGAACTGCCCCGGTCGTCACCGATGAAGGCAAACCATTTGGCCTGGTCACTGTTTTGAGCCTGTTCAAATTTCTCAGCACGGCCGTTGGCCCCCACCCACGCCGCGAAGAAATCCGCCTGGCAGAACTGCTGGATCGCCCTTGCAGCGAAGCCTGCGATACGGAAGTGCCGCGTTTCCAGATCAAAAGCCGCATCAAAGACACGCTGCCGCGTATCCTGCGCGAAGAGCGCAGCGAATTTTGGGTGGTTGACGAGCATGGCAGCTACGCCGGCGTCTGCCGCCAGCGGGAAGCCCTCAACCCGCCGCGCCTGAAGCTGATCCTGGTGGACCACAACGAGACGGGGCAGGCATTGGGAGCGCTCGATGAAGCCGACCTCCTGGAAATTTTGGATCATCACCGTCTGGGCAACCCCACCACGCGCATCCCCATTCGCTTTACGGTAGACGTGGTGGGCAGCACCAGCACGCTGGTCTCGGAAAGAATCAACGAGGCGGGGCTGAGCGCGCCACCGGCGCTGGCCGGTCTGCTGTTGGCCGGCCTTTTGTCCGACACCCTCGTCCTCACGTCCCCCACGACAACCGAACGCGACCACGATGCGGCGGCGCGGTTAGCGCGTTGGGCCTTTGTCCGGGGTTCCATGCTGGAAGGGGAAACGATTGAAACGTACGGCCGTCAGATTCTAGAAGCCGGCGCCGGTCTGGCCTCCAGGACGCCGCAAGAGATTGTCAGCGCCGACTTCAAGTTGTACGAGACTGAAGGCATTGAATTTGGCATTGCTCAGGCAGAAGTGACCAACTTTGCCCAATTGGAAGATCACCTGGACGATTTGCGCGCCGCTCTGTCCGACCTGAAAGATAGCCGTGGCCTGAATTTTGCCATGTTGATGGTGACAGACGTCGTCCGGCGCACCAGCCGCCTGATTCTAACCGACGAACTGCCGCAGTTGGAAGTGCTGCCTTACCCGCGCCTGCCCAACCACACGCTGGAAGCGGTGGACGTGGTGTCGCGCAAAAAGCAGCTTTTGCCGGTAGTTTTTGGCGCGTTGGAGGGGTAAACGGCCGTGCGCGCCGACCGTCTCATCTCCCTGCTCATGCTGCTGCAAACCCACGGCCAGATGACGGCCCAAGACCTGGCCGACCGTCTGGAGGTTTCGCCGCGCACCATTTACCGCGATCTGGACGCCCTGAGCGTATCCGGCGTGCCGGTGTACGCCGAACGCGGCCCGCAAGGCGGCTGTTCGCTGCTGGACAGCTATCGCACCAACCTCACCGGCCTCACGGACAAGGAAGTCCGGGCGCTGTTCATGTTTACCGTGCCCGGCTTACTGGCGGATTTGGGGGCCGACAAGGCGTCGCAGGCGGCGCTGTTAAAGCTGACGGCCGCGCTGCCCGCCCCCTTCCGCCCGGACGTAGACAAAGTGAGGGAGCGCATTTTGCTGGATACGGCCGTCTGGTTCCAGCCCGAAGAACCCACCCCTTACCTCTCGCTGGTACAGGAAGCGGTGTGGACCAATCACCGCCTGCGCATGACGTATCGGCGCGGTGATGGGCAGTGGGTGAAGCGGCTGGTGGACCCCTATGGCCTGGTCGCCAAAGCCAATGTCTGGTACATGGTGGCCGGAGCGCACCACAGCACGTACACCTTTCGCGTCTCGCGCATTCAGGAGGCAGAACTCAGCGAGAGTGTGTTTGAACGGCCGTCCTCCTTCAAACTCACCGACTACTGGCAAAAATGGTGCGCCCGATTCGAGAAAGAGATGGTCCAATATCCGGTGACGCTGCGGGTATCGCCGGTTGGCGCGCCGCTGGTGGTGCAGGCGTTTGGCGAAGGCATGGTCGCCCGGCTCACGGCAGCGGCCGTCGGCGAGGATGGCTGGGTGGAAATCAGTTTGCCATTCGCTTCGCTGGAGGATGCCTGCCGCAAGTTGTTGGGGCTGGGAACGGCCGTGCAAGTCATTGCCCCGCCCGAACTACGCCGCTGCCTGCACACCACCGCCCTGGAAGTCGCCGCTGCCTACAAGCCCGATACATAGGGAGCGCAACCTGGCGAGCTTGGTCCAATCTCCAAAATTGGACCAAGCTTTATACAATCCGCGTCCCATTTCTTCGTCACAGCCAGCCTTGCAGGCCATAAACCACCAGGCCCACGTACTCCTTCAGCGCCGTCGTCGTCATGTGCAGGTAGCCCGCCTCCGGCAGCCAGTTCAGAAGCTGCACGCCTAAATCGGGCGTAAACAACAGGCCCCAATCGGCGTCCGTCACCTGAAAATCCGCCGCCGCCGGAATCACGGTAAAACCCTGCGCTTCATACAGGCGCACGGAGCGCGGCATATGGGTGGCCGATGTGACCAACAAAATGCGCTGCTCGCCGGTTTCGGCCAGAATTTCACGGGTAAACAGGGCGTTTTCATACGTATTGCGCGACTCTGGTTCCAGCACAATCGCTTCCGGCGGCACGTCTAACATCATCAACAACGCCGCCATGCTTTCCGCGCCGCTGGGAATACTTTCCGGGTTCACCCAGGGGACAACGCCACCCGTCACCACGATTTTGTCCGCTTTGCCCTGATGGTAGAGCCACGCGCCCAATATCTCGCGGTCGCCGCCTTTGTTGACTTCCACCAGGGTACGCGGCGCTATTGCTGGCTCCGCGCCGCTGCCCAATACGACGATCGCATCAGCGGTAGGCCATTCGGCCGGTGGTCGGTACTGCCGCTCTAACGACCGGGTGATGGCAAAGGCCGTGATGCGGGTGCTGCTGAGCCAGAGGACCAACACGGCCGTTACCAGCAATGCGCGCTGGAGATACGGCCGTTTTCCCCAAACAACCGCCAACCCAATCAACACCATGGCTATCCCCAGGGGATAGATGAACACCGGCAAAAACTTGGAGAAAAATATGAACATAGCTTGAGCGTCAGGCGAGATCACGGTAGACTTAGCCGATTATCGAATCGGGGTTTAGACAATGAAGATAGCTGTATTATCAGACATTCATGGCAATTTGCCAGCATTAGAGACCATTACCGCCGACATAGAAGCCTGGCAGCCCGACCTCGTCGTCGTAGATGGCGACATCGTCAATCGAGGGCCGCTCTCGTTGGATTGCCTGAAATTCGTCCAGAGAAAACAAATATCAGACCGCTGGCGCGTCGTGCGCGGCAATCATGAAGATTATTTGCTCGCCTGCGCCCGGCCGGATGCGCCGCACAGTGGCCCGCAGTATGAACTGTGGCGCTTCGCCTTTTGGGCCTATCATCAGTTGAATGGCAGCGTCAACGCCTTGCAAAAGCTGCCCAACCAATTTAGCTGGATGGCCCCGGATGGCAGCGAATTTCGCGTCGTCCACGGATCGATGCGCAACAATCGGGACGGCATCTATGAAGATACCAGCGACGAGTTGTTGTATCAGCAAATCGCCCCAGTGCCGGGCGTGTTTGTGACGGCGCACACACACCGGCCGTTGGTTCGCCGCTTTAATGATTCCCTGGTGGTGAACGTTGGCTCGGTGGGCGCGCCGTTTGACCGGGATACGCGGGCGAGTTACGGCCGTTTCACCTGGGCGCGTGATGGCTGGCGGGCCGAAATCGTCCGGCTGCCGTATGACATAGCCCAAACCGAACGCGATTACGTCGAATCCGGCTTTCTGGAAGAAGCCGGGCCGCTGGCCCAACTGATGCTCGTCGAACTGCGCCGCGCCGGCGGCCTGGTCTACCGCTGGGCCAAACGCTACCAGGACGCCGTTTTGGCCGAAGAGATTGATTTACAAGATAGTGTGCGTGAACTGCTGCGCGATGAAGATTTACGGCCGTTTCTCGGCGCGCCAGGGTGGACACTATGAACCAACCCATCCCCCTCCTCTACGACGGCCACATGCATACCCCACTCTGCAAACACGCCAGAGGCGAACCGGAAGAATACGCCGCCGCCGCCGCCCGGCGCGGGTTGGCGGGCATTGTCATCACCTGCCACAACCCCGGCCCCACGGCCGACTGGTCATCGCATGTACGCATGTCTATGAACCAGTTCGATGAGTACGTGGACATGGTGGCGCGAGCCAGAGAGACGTGGTACGGCCGTGTAGACGTGCGCCTGGGTCTGGAGTGCGATTACGTGCCCGGCATGGAAACGTGGCTGGAATCCCTGCTCAACCGCGCCGAATTTCATCACGTCCTCGGCTCCATTCACCCGCAGCTCGACTATTACCGCGCCGTCTACGATCATGGCGACCCGTTTACTTTCCAACAGACCTACTTCGACCACCTGGCGCAATCCGCCGAAAGTGGCCTGTTCGACACCCTCGCCCACCCCGATCTGGTAAAAAACGTCTTTCCGCAAGATTGGCGCATGGACCGGCTGCTCGACGACGTTCGACGCAGCCTGGATCGCATCGCCGCCACCGGCGTGGCGCTGGAACTCAACACCTCCGGCCTGCAAAAACGCATCCGCGAAATGAACCCCAACCCCACCATGCTGGCCGAAATGCAAATCCGCAACATTCCCGTGGCGATTGGCTCCGACGCCCACGACCCCCATCGCGTCGCCGCCGACTTTTTGCCGGCAATGGATCTGTTAGCCGATGCTGGCTACGCGAATATCAGCTTCTTCCTCAACCGCCAGCGCCACGACGTGAGCCTGGCGGCAGCCCGCGCCAGCCTGGCCGTGATGGCCTAAATTATTGGGCGATTTTGTGGAATGGTACGCGGATGAACGCGGATACTTTGGATTCTCGCAGATAAAACGGGTCAAAAGAACCGGCGTTTATCTGCTGCACCCGCGAAAATCTGCGTCCAAGCTAAAATCTCAGTAGTTTAAAAAACCTGAAACGTATTGGACGAATGATGTGGTTTTATCTGTCATGCTGAGGTCCTCCGAAGCATCCCGTTCACCTAAAATACCAAATTTGTCGGGATTCCTCGTTGAAGACTCCTCGGAATGACACGAGTTTTCTGATCTACTGAATCCGTAAAACTGGTCGTCGTTTGTTATGCGCCGGACGGCTGCGCATAACACAGTAAGCATAAAGGAGAGAATGATGATCCAACCCTCATTTCTACCATTGCCCCTCACCGACTGGCAGTCCACCCGCAGCACCATGCAAACATACGCCCAACTGCTGAGCAAGATTCGCGGGGCGCTGTCACCGGCGCAAAAACATTGGTGGCACATCAGCCTGCACGCCACGGCCGTTGGCCTGACCACCACACCCATCCCCGCCGGCGACAAAACCTTTGAGCTGGTCCTCGATTTCACCCAGCATCAACTGGTCCTGACGACGAGCTTGGGCGAAACGGCCGTTGTGCCCCTGATTGGGCAGTCGGCGGCGGCGTATTGCGCGGAAACGCTGGCTGTATTGCGCGGATGGGAAATTGAACCGGCGATTGACCGGGCGAAGTTTGCCGATGAAACGGTGGGAGTGTATGAGGTAACGGCCGTCGCTGCCTACTGGCGCGCCCTCGCCCAAATTGACGCCGTTCTCAAAGAATTTAAAGCCGGTTTCCGTGGCGAAACCGGCCCCGTGCAGCTTTGGCCCCATCACTTCGATCTGGCGATGATCTGGCTTTCGGGCCGGTTCGTCCCCGGTCAGGACCCGGCCAACGCCGATTATGCCGACGAACAGATGAATTTTGGCTTTTCGGCCGGCGATGACAGTATTCCCGAACCCTATTTTTACGCCACCGCCTACCCGACCCCACCTGGTTTTGTCGGTGCGCCCCTGCCTGATGGCGCTTACTGGCACACAAGCGGCTGGAAAGGGGCCGCTTTGCCTTACGCCGCCCTGGTTGGCGCGCCCAACCCCCAGGATATGTTGCTCACCTTCTGGCGCACCGCCTATCAGGCTGGCTCCGACCTGATGAAATAACCGCGTTGAACATCTCGGAAGTTCGGAACACTACCTTTGCACTTTTAAGAAATGGAACGCGGATTTTCACGGATGCGGCGGATTAACAACGCTGATAGTGATGGTTTGGCATGGTTCAGAAGTAAAACAATGCCCTTTACAATTTGTAGCCGCTACAAGAGAAGATTTACCAGGATGATTTTACAAAGAATGAACCACGCCGATGGTTTTTATCCGCGAAAATCGGCCGCATCGGCGTTTATCCGCGTCCCATTC
>CALFEW010000423.1 GCA_937958365.1 uncultured Chloroflexota bacterium
GCGTGTGGGAATTGGAGATGACAACGGCCGTTGCCCCCCGTCTCCTCCTGCTGGCTCGCCTGCTGCTTGTCTTTGGCTTCAACTTGCTCCTGGCGTTATTGGGCAGCGTGGCGCTGGCGCTGCTGCTTCCACAGGTTGACCTCCGGCCGCTCATCACCACCTGGCTGGCGCCCATGACCTTTCTGGCGGCGCTCGCCTTCCTCATCACCGTGCTAACCGGCGCGTCGGAAATAGGGATGCTGTTCAGCCTCAGCCTGTGGGCGCTGCAAACCATCCGCCTGACCGGGGACAGGTTGGGCGCTTTTGTTCTTTACTGGCCCGATCTGTTCAACCCCACCAACCGGGCGTGGCTGTGGGCGCTGGCTCTGCTCAGCTTTGCCTGCGCCCTGTGGCTGGGCGGCCGTGAAGAGCGGGGCGTGGTTCGTAATCCGTAGTTCGTAATCCGTAATCCGTTAACTGTTATCTGTTATCTGTTATCTGTTATTTGTTAACTGTTATGTTGAATGCAAAATGGCCGATAGCCTGGGAATTCTCCTTCAGGCATATCAATTGGTGGTTAACGGCCGTGTGCGGCGGTGCAATGGCGCTGCTGTTGGCGTTGGCGACCGGGCTGTGGGACGGGCAGATTGGCCCCTTTGCCGCCAGCCGTGTGGTGGAACTGCTTGTCCCCCTGTTTGCCGGGTGGCAGGCGGCGTATCTGTTTTCGCCGGAGGATGAACGGCCGTTAGAACTCATGCTCGCCGCGCCCCGGCCCATCATCTGGGCGGTGCTGGAGCGGTTGGCGCTGCTGCTGCTGGTTTACCTGGCGCTGGGTGGGCTGGCGACGCTGCTGACGCTGATTGTCACCCCCCACGCCACCTTCGGCGGCTTGCTGCTGCGCTGGCTGCCGCCACTGTGCTGGTTGGTGGGCCTGGGACTGTACCTGGCCGTGCTGACACGGCAAGGAACCCTGGGCGCATTGGTCGTGCTGGTCTTGTGCGGCGCATCGGCCGTGGGCGGCGGTGGCTTGCCGGCCGAACTGCGCTGGATTGCGCCGTTGCTGCCCTACTTGCAATCCGGCGCAGCCAACGTCAGCAGCGAGATGTACATCCTGAATCGCATTACCCTGACGCTGGGTGGTCTGCTGCTGGTGGGGCTGGCGCTGCGCCGCAGTCAAAACACAGCGCATCTATTAGGCATTCCAGAGAGTTCACAGGTGGGCCACACCGCCGCGAAATGAAAATCCGCAGATTTCGCAGATTAAGGCTGGGGTGCGCTGCCGGGTAGCTTTCATTCCGCAATCCGAAATCCGAAATTGTTACCGGAGGAGTGATCATGAAAGTGGTCTTGAGCCAGTTATGGGGCATTGTGTGGTATGAATTGTGGCTGCAATGGCGGCGGCGCAGTTTGCTCATCATGGGGCTATGTTTTGCCGCTATCCTGCTGCTGTTTCTGCTTCTCGCCACCAACCAATTGGCAGCGCCCCCACCGGAGATGAGCGACATAGCCGTCACGGCCGCCACCTTTAGCCTGATCTTGGGCGTCACGCCGGTGGCGCTGCTGCTGCTGCTGCTGGCTTTGCCGCCCATCGTGGCCGAAGCCATCGCCAGAGACCAGCAGTTCGGCGTGGCAGAACTGCGCGATACGCTGCCTGTCTCGGCGGGACTGTACCTGATTGGCAAAGTGCTTGGGGTATGGGTGGGGATTACGCTCATGGTGGCCCTGGTGGCCGTCCTCTCCGGCTTGTTTGGCTGGGTGCGGTTGGGAGGTCTGCATCTTGGGCCATACGTCCGTGTCTGGCTGACGGCCATTTTACCGGCGGGGTTGTTTGCGTCTGGGCTGAGCGTGTTGCTGGCGGCGGGGCAGCCGACGCGGAAGCGGGCGACCTTGGTGGGTGGCGGCGTGGCGATCTACAGCTTGCTGACGGTGATTATGGTCATCGAACCGGCCTACGATTGGCTGCACGCGGCCCTGCCGGCGGCCTGGTTTACACTGGCGCTGCGGGCGGCCTTCCATTATATGGCCCAATCTACCACGCTGCCCGCGCCGCTGCTGCCCATGGCGGATGTGCCGGCGCTGTTTGTGTGGCAAACGGCCGTTATGTCGGCCCTGCAACTGATTGCGGTTTGGCTGCTGATGTGGGGCAGTTGGCGCTGGCGGCGGGTTTGAAAATAAGGTGAAATCATGATCACAATCCAAAATCTGACCAAGCAATACAACCGGGATGTATACGCTTTGCGCGGCGTAGACCTGGAGATTGGCGCGGGGATGTTTGGCCTGGTGGGGCCAAATGGCGCGGGCAAAACCACCCTCATGCGCCTGATTGCCGGACTGCTGCGTCCCAGCAGCGGCCACATCACCCTCTTTGGGCATGATCTGGCCTCGGCCAAAGGCAAGTTGGCGGCGAAGGCGGGGCTTGGCTACCTGCCGCAGGAGTTTGGCTTTTACCCGGAGCTAACGGCCGTGCAGTTCCTGGACTATATCGCCATCCTCAAAGGGATTCGCAGCCGCGCCGAACGGCGGCGACAGGTGGAAATGGTGTTGGAGCAGGTACACCTGACGCCGCAGGCGGGACGCAAGCTGAAGCAGTTTTCGGGCGGCATGAAGCGGCGGGTGGGCATTGCCCAGGCGCTGCTCGGCCAGCCACGCCTGCTGATTGTGGATGAACCCACAGCGGGGCTAGACCCGGAGGAGCGGGTGCGGCTGCGGAATTTGTTGGCGGAAACGGCCGTGCGCTGCACCGTCATCCTTTCCACGCACATTGTGGAGGACATCAGCCAGAGTTGTAATGATCTGGCAGTGCTGCATGAGGGGCGAGTTCTCTTTCGCGGCAGCCCGCGCGACCTGATTGCCGCGGCGCGGGGGCGGGTGTGGACGGTGCGGGTGAATGGGGCGCAGTTGGTGGGGGAACGGCCGTTTCCCCAGGCTACCATTGTTTCCACCTTGCAGTTGCAGGATGGCGTGCAATATCGCATTTTGGGCGAACCGGCGTTGGGGAGTGTCGCCACGCCCACTGAGCCGAGTTTGGAAGATGGGTACATCTGGCTCATGGGCAACCAGCGGAGTTAGGGCCTCACCATGACGACTGCTTTGCCCAGGCCGCGCCCTCGCTGTTCTGGAGGGCGCGGCGCGTGTAATTATCATAGGCGCAGGTGCGGCAAGCAGCGATACGGCCGTCAGGCAGAGCCGGAATCCGATGAATTTACACCCGAAAAAGCGTCGTTTCCCGACTCGCCATGCCTGTTTGCGTCTTGCGCCACAGGTTAGCCGCAATCGGCAGCAATGCGACGGCCAACAAGAGGTAGGCCAGACCGTAGAGTACGCCCGCGCCGGCTCCCACCGTCAAAGCCCCGTTTACGGGGCTTTGTTTGGTAGCCTGATGCTAAAGCATCAGGCGGAACGGGCCGCAAAGTTGAGTGTGCAATCGCCCTGCCCTGAGGGCCAGGGCGATTACATACTCGCCCAATTCAGATGTCTCTGATGGCCTCGCCAGGGCGTAAACGCCCCGGCTAGACAACAACGCCGGTTGAAACCGGCTCCGGCTCCCACCGCCAACGCCCCGTAAACGGGGCGTTGTTTGGTAGCCTGATGCTTTAGCATCAGGCGGAACGGGCCACAATTCTCAATTTAACGAGAAATGTGTCATGCTGAGGTCCTCTGACGACCCGGTTATTTCACCACCAAGGGCAGCAAAACCTGAAACGGCCGTACCACTACCTGCCCAGAACGGCCGTAGCCATCGGTATACTCATAAGTCCCCACCGCCACAAACCGGCGGCTGTAAGTCTGTCCGGGGATCATGTGGCCGCTGTCAAAGCCCAACACGTCCGCTAACGGATCCAACTCGCTCAGGATGCGCTGCATTGGGTTCTCGCTCAGGCTGATGTACTGATCGGGCGCTAACCACGAATCGTCGGCCGTCCATGTCACCGACTGCCCCACGAAAATGGTCACTTGTGGCAAACTTAGCGCCGATTCGTCCACCGGGATGTTCTGCACGGCCGTTGCCGTTACCGGCGTCAGCGGCGCATTGGCATGGACAATCTCGTTAACAACTTCAATCACCGGACTGCGCCAGGATTGATAGCCAGCGGGCGCAGCCACTTGCAGGTAATAGTGGCCGGGCGGCGTAAAGAAAGCAAAATAACCATTCTCGCCCACCACCTGCGGATTGATCTGGTCGTTGTACAGATGCGCCGGCCAGGGTCGCCAGTTGTCGGTCGCCGGGACGTATTCGTAGGCGGTGACGGTGGCCCCGGGCAGGACGTGGGCGGTGGGGTTGTCGGGGTCAAAGCCCAGGGTGCTGTCAAAGACATAACCATCGGGATCAATCAAGATCACGCCGAAAACTTCATCACAGTTAGAGGCGATGGTCACGTTATGCGCCCCGCCGGTAATGTCGAAGTGATAGACTGGGCCGCCGCCGGGCTGCGGATCGTAATGGGTTCCGTCGGCGATGACCCAAACGGCCGTTGGCGGGATGGCTGTGTCGGGGCAATAACCGGCCGTCAACGTCAGGTCTGTGTCCCAGAAGCCATAAACGCCGCGGATCTGCCAGTTCTGGCTGGAAAATTCACCGGTCGCATCGCGGAAGCCATAGACCAGATGCTGCCCGGCCAGCGGCCCGGCCGTGGGCGTGCCTTCCCAACGGGACTCCTGCGGACACCAGAAGGACTGCGGCTCTTTGAGCGTGAGCGTTGTCGGGCTGGAACAGGTCTCCGGCGCGGTCAAGGTACAGGCGCGCACTTCTAGCAGCGTCGTCGGGTCTATTCCGACGTGCGTTGAGGCATAGCTGATGTTGAACTCGCCATCCGTCACGGCCTGGGAAGCGGCCAGAGTGCCATTTTCATAGACGCGAACCATCACGTCCGGTTGGGCAAAGCCGTGCAGCGTGACCGAGTTATCGCTGCGCGAGCAATATTCGCCCGTGCCTGGGGTGAGCAGGATGGGCGCAATGAGGGGGACGACGCTGCTGGTTGGCAGGGAATACACGTCGGCGCCGGCGGTGATAACGGCCGTGTTCCATAACGTCTGTCCGGCCGTTGGCGCGCCATTGGTGCGCAAAATGATCTCGCCCGAATCGTCCTTTTGCACCGGCTGGGTCACATCCCAGGTCAGGGCCTGGCCCAACTGCGTGAAGGTCATGGCCGGAGAGTGGGTATCGGACACGTAATTCAACTCAGCGGGCAGCGTGTCGGCAACCGTCACGGCCAGCGCTGGCGGATTGGCCGCCGGGCTGCCATAGGCGTAGCGCAGCAGATAATCCTGCTGTAATTCGGCCACCGGATCACCGGTGATTGGGTCGCTGGTGAAGAGCCACACCGGGGTAAAGGCGGTTTTTTCTGCGTCGAATACATCCAGGGGATTGTCAAGATATTCATCCGCGCCCAGGTCGGGTTGGGTTCCGGCGGGCAACGGCCGTGCGTCGCCATCAATATCCAACACAACGCCGCTGTTGGCCTGCCCAATAGCCGCCGAATAGCGCGTCAGGTGGTAGCCGTCAGCCATCAGCCCGGAAGGGCCGGGTATCGGGTTGGTTTCCGTGACCTGGCCGATGGCGTCCGCTTCGTTTTGCGTCAGCAAGACGGTGTCCAGCATGATGGCGCTATAGGCATCGGTTCGCGCGCCGGTTCCGCTCAGGGTAATGATGGAGTTTGTCAGCGTGGCGGTGGAATTAAGTTCATACACCCACAGCGCCTCGCTGGCAATATTGCTCAGGGTGACATGCTCACCGCTGAGCGTGCCATTGTTGCGTACTACCACGCCGGAGACGGCCAGGTCGGAGAAGGCGACGTTACGCAGATGCACCTGATCGGCCGTAAAAACCAACAGGCCGCTGTGGCTGTGCAAAATGCGGCTTTCTTCTATCGTTACGTGGCTCAGTTCACCTATGACGGCCACCGCATAGCCCCACGCGCCCAAATCGCTAAATTCAGTGCGCCGGACAGTGACGTTGCTGTTGTAAATATTGAAGCCGCCGTTGAGTATAATGCCCACCGACCCGGCATCTATGATCTGGCTGTCTTCAATTAATAATTCGCCCGCCTGAATGTTTTCGGCAGCGATATTCGCATCGTGGCCGTAGCGCACTGTGACGTGGCGCAAATGGCCGTCGCCGCCGCGAAACCGCAGGCCATTCCACTCGTTCGGGGCGCTGTTGGCCGCCGATGTGAAGAGGATGGGCTGAACGGCCGTGCCCACCGCTTGCAAGTTGCCATCCATATAAAGCGTATCACTGCCCATGAGCGTGACGCCCGGTTCCACCGTCAAGGTGCGGCCGGCAGGAATCACCCAGGAGCCAAACTCGTACCCTTCCAGCCCATTCTGCGGCGTAAGGGTCACGTTCTGCCCGTTCATGGCGTCATTGTACAGGTATACGCGGTCTACGAAATTGTTGCTGAAGGTGTTGTTGGTCAGCGTGACGGCGCTGGTTGACCCCACGATGTACAGCGGGTAGCCGTCGGTTCCCAACCCGCTGAATGTCGTGTCGGTAATGGTCACGTGGCTGTAAGAGACGCGGATGCCTTCGTCGCGGTTCCAATAAACCCGGCCGCCCTCCATGATCTGGCTGTTTTCAATCAACAACTCACCGGCTTGGATGTTTTGCGCCAGGATGGTGTAATCGCTGGCATAGCGCAACGTGACGTAGCGCAAATGGCCCGTGCCGCTGCGAAACTCCATGCCCTGCCACTCGCCCGGCCCACTGTCGGCCGTTGAGGTGAAGAGGATGGGTTGAACGGCCGTACCCACCGCCTGAAGATCGCCATCCACGTAGATATGGTTGGCGGTTTTCACGGTGACGCCGGGTTCAATGGTCACGGTGACGCCGGTCTGAACGGCGACGTAATCGCTCACGGTATGCACGCTGCCGGTGGCCAGACACCAGGTCTCGTCGCTGGTAATCCAGCCGTTGTGCTGGGTGGTTGGGGTACAGTCCTGGGGCACAGCCTGGGCTGCCGGCGACAGGCCCAGCCAGATGACCAGTATGATCAAACCGCCGGAAAGACTAAGCAACAGTTTCGCTTTCATGAAAGGGTCTCCTTGTATCTGAATCTTGATTTTGTACTGCGGTGATACTCAGGTGATGCAGCAGGGCGATCAGCTCCGTTTTGTCTTTGAAAGGGAACACCTCCCGGTCTGACGGCCGTTGCAAATCACCGCACAAAAGGTCAGGAATGTCTGGGTCTATCACCAGGCGCAGAACAAAAGTTTTTATGAACCGCATAAGAGCCTCAATTGGCCCCACTATATCAGGGCGGGTTGCCAGACGTTTGCCAAAATGGGGGCGTTAGCGCCGCCAATCCTGGCGTCGGGAAACAAAAAGGCGAGATGTTATGCACATCTCGCCTTAAACAGGGAAAGTTACGGGGTTATTGGAACGACTGGCGTCGGACTGTCGCATAAAGCTGCTGCAACTCTTTTTGCGGCGCCAGGCCCAGTTCTTTTTGCAGCACCTTTTCCAG
>CALFEW010000424.1 GCA_937958365.1 uncultured Chloroflexota bacterium
TTGGGCGCGGAGATTCGCTGTAACGCCGGGGTGGCCCAGGTGATCGTGAAAAACGGCTGTGCCCTCGGCGTGGCTTTGGAAAACGGCGACGAAATTTACGCCGACGCCGTCGCTTCCAGCCTGGACCCCAAGTTAACTTTCCTCAAACTGGTAGACCCCAACCAACTGCCCGGCGATCTGGTGACGGCCATCCAAAAATTTAACGTGCGCGGCTCCTCCGGCAAAGTGAATCTGGCGTTAGACGCGCTGCCCGACCTGACTTGTATGCCCGGTCCCGGCCGTCACCTGGCCGGAGCCATTTCCATCAGCCCCAGCATAGATTACATTGAGCGGGCGTATGATCAGGCGAAGTATGGGGAGTTTAGTAAACGGCCGTACATAGACTGCATCCTCCCCTCTGTCATAGACCCGGACATGGCCCCGCCCGGCAAACACGTCATGTCTTGTTTTGTCCAATATGCACCCTACGACCTGAACGGCGGTTGGACAGACGCGAAGCGTGAAGCGTTTGGCGATGCCGTGATAGACACTTTGTCGGAATACATGCCCAATATTAAAGACATCATCCTGCACCGGCAAGTGCTGACGCCGTTGGACATTGAGAACATGATCGGCCTGTCGCAGGGCAACATTTTCCAGGGCGAATTAAGCCTGTCGCAGCTATTTTTCTTGCGACCGGCGGCCGGTTACGCCAAATACCGCACACCGATTCAGGGTTACTGGCAGTGCGGTTCCGGCACACATCCCGGCGGCGGCATCATGGGCGCGCCGGGGCAGTTGGCGGCGCTGGAAATGTTAAAAAATGGCTGAAGGCACAATCTGACATTTTCTAAGAGAGTGGAGAATAGTCCCCGTAACGCGAAGTCCGTATACCGTATTCCGTATACGGATACGAGCGAGTCTCTAATCTCCAGTCTCTAAATGAAATGTCATGGTATCATCTTGATGAGTATGACCTGCAACCAGATAATAAGGAGAAACAATTATGAATAAACATGATGTGCAACTGCTGCAACAAGTTCGTGGTTATCCGGCCGTCAGCATCCTACTGCCAACCCATCGTACATCTCCAGACAACCGCCAGGACCCGATCCGCACTCGCAACCTAATTCAGGAAGCCAGCGACCGACTGCTGCAAGAATTTAGCAGAAGGGAGATTGAGCCGGTTCTGAACCGCCTGGAGCAGGTAGCCAACGAGGTTGATTATCGGGGTGCGCTCGACGGTCTGGCAATTTTTGTCAATCAGGACGTTACACGAATCTTTTACCTGCCATTTCCCTTAGCGGAGCGCGTCGTTATTGACGAGACCTTTGCCACCCGTGATCTGGTCTATGCCCTCAACCGCACCACCCGCTATTGGGTGCTGGCCCTCAGCGAAAATTCCACCCGCCTGTTTGAAGGCGTGCGCGAAAATCTGACGGAAATTCAAGAGGAAGGTTTCCCGCTGGAACATACCGGGCCAACCCGGGGCAAAGCCAAACCCACAGACCCGGCCGTCCAGGCTTCCGCTGTTCGAGATGAACGCCACCGCCAATTCTTCCGTGAGGTGGATGATGCGTTCAAGCCATTTTACGCCGACGATGAACTGCCGGTGGTGGTGGTCGGCGTGGATCGGTATCTGGCTTTCTTCCAGGAAGTGTCATCCCGTCCGGGCGCGATTGTTGCCACCCTGCAAGGCAATCATGATAGATCCGCCCCCCATGAATTGGGCAAACTGGTCTGGCCGCTGATGGAAGAGGTTGAGGCGCAGCGTAAGTTGGAATACCTGGATATGTTGGGGCGGGCTGTCGGACAGCGGAAGTTTGTCTCGACGGCCGGGCAGGTATGGCGAATGGCGCAAGAAGGGCGCGGTCGTCTGCTGCTGGTGGAAGAAGATTTCCACTTCCCCGGCCGTACGGATGAAGACGGCCGTATCCTGTTTGCCGCCGACGACCCAACAGCGCCGGATGTGCTGACCGACGCCGTGAATGAGATCATTGAAATGGTCTTGTCCCGGCAGGGGCAGGTTGTCTTTGTCGAGAACGGACAACTAGAGCAGCACCAGCGTATTGCCCTGGTCCTACGTTATTAATTTAAGCATTCACCGCAGAGGCACGGAGGGCACGGAGATTAAACCTGTAAAACCTCCGTGTTCTCTGTGTCTCCGTGGTGCAATCCCGGTTGTTGGAAACTGAACTATGAGCAAGCAATACGACGCGATCATCATTGGCGGTGGGCATAATGGATTGGTGACGGCCGTTTACCTGGCCAAAGCCGGCTACAAAGTGCTGGTGCTGGAACAGCGCCCGGTATTGGGCGGTGCGGCGGCGACGGAAGAGGTATGGCCGGGCTTCCGGGTGAATACCGGCGCGCCGGACGTTGGTTTGTTCCAGGAAACCATCGTCAAAGATCTGTTCTTAAAGATGCATGGCCTGGAATTCCGCGAGAGCGCAACGGCCGTTTTCGCCCCCTCAGCCCATCACCCCCTCACCATCTGGCGCGACGAAGCCAAAACTGTCGCCGACATCGCCCGCTTCAGCCCGCGTGACGCTGAGCGTTACCCCGCCTTTGTACGCCAGGTGAACCGCTTCGCCGCCGTTTTGCAGGGCATGATGCTGCAAACCCCGCCCGATTTGCTGGCTTTGGGGCTGGGCGACGCCGGTTGGGGCAAAGTCGGCTGGCAGCTTAAGCGCCTGGGCGACCGCGACATGATGGAGTTTATGCGCGTCTTGCCGCTGGCGGTCAGCGAATATCTGGACGAGTGGTTTGAGAGCGACGTGTTAAAAGGTGTTTTAGGCCTGGACGCCGTGACCGGCAATCAACTGGGGCCGCGCAGCGCCGGCACGACTTTGTTATTCATGTACCGGCACGCCAATGGGTTTATGAACGGCCGTGTCCCCCTGGGCGGCGTCGGCCAACTGTCTGCTGCTCTGGCTTCTGCCGCTCAATCTTATGGCGCGGAAATTCAGACAAATACGGCCGTAGCCCAAATCCTGGTCAACGATGAAGGCCAGGCCACCGGCGTCCTCCTGGCCGACGGCGCGATGGTATCCGCTCGCGTCGTCGTCTCCAACGCCGACCCGCGCCGCACTTTTTTTGCTCTGGTTGGGCCGCAAAAGCTGGAGCCTCGTTTCATGAAAGCTGTGCGCAACGTCATCTATCGCGGCTGCACGGCCAAACTCAATCTGGCCCTTTCCGGCTTGCCGGAATTTGTCGGCCAGACAGACGAAGCCCAACTCACCGGCCGTATCCGCATCACGCCCAGCCTGACCTATCTGGAAAAAGCGTATGACGAGGCCAAATACGGCCGTGTCTCTGCCCACCCCGCCCTCGACTGCGCCATCCCCAGCCTGACCGATCCTACCCTGGCTCCCGCCGGGCAGCACATCCTCACCATTACCATGCACTACGCCCCCTACTGCCTGCGCGACGGCGACTGGACAATCGAGCGGGAAACGCTGGCCGACCTCATCCTCACCACCCTCACCCCCTACGCCCCCAATCTTCGCTCTTTAATCTTGCACCGTCAGGCGCTGTCTCCCCTCGACTGGGAGCAAACCTACGGCCTCACCGAAGGCAGCATCCACCACGGGCAGATGGGGTTGGAACAGCTCTTGGTCATGCGGCCGGTATCGGCCTGGGGGCAGTATCGCACCCCCATCGAGAATTTGTACCTTTGCGGCGCAGGCACGCACCCCGGCGGCGGCGTCACCGGCGCGCCCGGCTACAACGCGGCGCGAGAAGTGCTCAAAAATAGCTAGAGCGAGAGTGGTTTCTCTTCTTCCTCTTGCTCTCGCTAAAGGAGAAGCCCTATGGTAAAGCGCATCACGTTGGGCACGGCCGTTGCCCAACCCGGAACCATCCAATACGGCGAATGGGACGCCATCACCCATCCCACCGGCCACGACGATTACCTGCCCGTCATCATCGCCCAGGGGCGGGAAGATGGTCCCTGCATCTGGTTGACGGCCGGCATTCACGGCGAGGAGCATACCGGCCCTACGGTGCTGTACCGGCTCATTACTCAGGAATTAGTGGACCAACTGTGCGGCACCATTGTTGCTTTGCCGGCCCTCAGTCCGGCCGGGCTGCGCACCAAAGAGTACGTGCCCTATTACCTGCTCAAAAATCCCAACCGCATGTGGCCGGACGGTAAGCCACCCAAACCCCAGGACCCAGACGAAGACGCGCCATCTTCGGTGGAACGCGCTTTTGTCCGCCTGTTTGCGCAGATAGTGGAAACGGCCGATTTTATGATTGATTATCATAACGCCTGGATAGACTCGCTCTCGTTTGTTTTCCGCGACCGGGTGCTTTACCGCACCGACGAGGACGCCGAAAAGAACCGGGTCGCCGCCGAAATTTTGGCCGTCAAACAAGAGCAGATGATGATGGCCTATGGGCATACCATCGTCACCGAATATCCGGCCAAATATTACATCAAGCAAGATTTGCATCGCTCGACCACCGGCGCAGCGCTGCTGGTTGGCGGTATCCCCAGCTTCACGGTGGAATTGGGAACCGGCCTGATGCCCGATCCGGCGATGGTCGCCGCTTCGGTGGCCGGCACACGCAACGTGCTGCGTTGGGCGGGTATGTTGGGCGGAGAGATGGAACCCATTACCGGCATCCAGGTCGTTGATCCTGGTTTTCGCACGCGGCGCAGTTCCGGGCCGCGGGTGGAAGAGGCGTGCGTGGCCCTGCATCTGGTGGAATCCGGCGACATCGTGCGCAAGGGCGACCCGGTGGCGGAATTGATGGATGTGTGGGGACGGCCGTTACCCAGCAGCCCTCTCCGCTCCGACCATGATGGTTTTGTCATTGCCCGCGAACACGGTATTTATTTCTACCCCGGCGATACCGTCGTCTACCTCTCCATCCGCGACGAAGACCCCGTGGTGGCCCCTTACCCGGACGATTATTACAAAG
>CALFEW010000425.1 GCA_937958365.1 uncultured Chloroflexota bacterium
CATCCCCGAAACGCGCCTGGGGCCGTTTATCCAGCACTTACGCGAGGGGTGGGCCTTTAAAGTTGACCATCGCGTCCCCAGCCAATCGGCCGACAGCGAAGGCTACAACGCCGGTACGGGCAACGCCTGGCGCGGCGGCGTCTGGCCGACAACCAATTTCATGGTCTTGCGCGGACTGCGCCACGTGGGGCAGTTTGCTCTGGCCCACACCATCGCCATCAACCACCTGACCAACGTCTGGGACGTTTACCAGCATACCGATACGTTTTGGGAAAACTATGCCCCGGAACAAGCCGCGCCCGGCGAACCAGCGCGGCCTGATTTTGTCGGCCCGTCTGGCCTGTCGCCCATCGCCATTTTGTTGGAAGATGTGATTGGCCTCAGCGTGGACTGGCCGCTGCGTCGGGTGACGTGGGACCGCCGCCTGGAGACGGACGTCATCTACGGCGTGCGTAATTATCCGCTGGGATTGGATGGCGTGCTGGAACTGCTGGGCGACCAGACCCAGGTGACGGTAAACACCAACGTTCCCTTCACGCTAACCATCCGCGATGGCAGCCTGAATTTGCAAACGGCCGTGCCCGTTGGCGTTACCGTGATAGACCTGACTTGAGCGTGAGCCGTAGTCCGTAAACCGTAGTCCGTGAGCCGTAGTCCGTAAATCGTTTACGGACCACGGCCCAAGAATCCCCTCTTATGACTTCTGTAACCATCGCCACCATCAACCTGCGGAACCGCGCCGACCGTTGGAGTGAGCGGCGGCATCTGCTGGTCAACCAGATCGTAGACAGCACGCCCGACCTCATCAGCCTGCAAGAGATTTCCTTTCCGATTCGCCAGGGGGCCTGGCTGCGTAACCAGATCAACATGCGTCTGACGGGGTCGGTGAAACGGCCGTATCGCCTCATCCAACGCCGCAAACGCGACCCCATTCAAGGGTACTACGAAGGTATTGGCATCCTCACCCGCCTGCCGGTCCGGTACGCCGATTCCGTGGCTTTGGGCTACGGCGGGCGCGTGGCCCTGCGCGTCAACGTGGAACTGACCAACCGGCAAACGCTAGATTTTGTCAGCACGCATCTGCATCACGTCGCCTACGAAAGAGAAGCGCGGGTGGAACAGGTGATGCGCCTGTTGGGCTGGCTGCGCGACCGGCGGCACATCCCTTACCAGATCGTCGCCGGTGATTTCAACGAAGCGCCGACCGGCCTGGCCATCGAGCGCATGAAACAAGGCTTCCGTTCTGCTTATGAGATGATTTACGACCATGAACCCCTGGCGACGTTTCCCACCGCCCTGGTGGAGCCTTTTATTCTGGCGGAAAAAGATGGGCAAGAGATTTGGGCAGCCTGCCTGGATTATATTTTTGTCTCACCGGCGGTGAAGGTAACGGCCGTTTCCCGCTTCTGCCACCAGCCCGCCGACGCCGACGACACCCTATACCCATCCGACCACATTGGCCTGAAAGCCACCATTGAGGTTTAAGACCCCGGCCGCGATAAGGCAAAATCCCAGCAATGGTGTATAAATAAACGAGATGGTTGGGAATAGACGAGGTTGTTCCCGTTTTCTGCTTCGTGCGCCCGACGCATCACAAGCAACTCCCCCAATTGCACATTTTCACGAGGTTTGACGAGGTATCATGAAACCCACGTTTTCGATCATAGCCCCGGTTTACAACGAAGAACCCGTACTGCCTGCGCTCTACGAACGCATCCACGAAGTGATGGAAGGGGTCGGTGAACCCTGGGAACTGGTTCTGGTAGACGATGGCAGCCGGGATCGTTCGGCAGCGATTATTGCCGAAATGCATCAAAAAGACGCCCGCGTCAAGGGGCTGAGCTTTTCGCGTAACTTTGGCTTCCAGGAAGCCGTCACCGCCGGGATGGATTATGCCCAGGGCCAGGCCGTCATCTTAACCGACGCCGATTTGCAAGACCCGCCGGAAGTTATCCCAGAAATGATCGCCAAATGGCGCGAAGGCTACGATGTGGTGTACGGTGTGCGCAGCGAACGCGAAGGCGAAACGTGGTTCAAGCTGACCACGGCCAAACTGTTCTATCGCCTCATCCACCGCATTACCAGCGTCAACATC
This sequence comes from uncultured Chloroflexota bacterium, assembly GCA_937958365.1. Lineage (GTDB taxonomy): Bacteria > Chloroflexota > Anaerolineae > Promineifilales > Promineifilaceae > Leptovillus. Next base: position 2,096 of record CALFEW010000425.1, read on the forward strand.
CCGCTGGACACCGGCGATTTCCGGCTGATGGACCGCCGCGTGGTGGATGCCCTGGGCAGCATGCGCGAGCGCAACCGCTTCTTGCGCGGCATGGTTCCCTGGGTGGGCTACCGGCAGACCGGCGTGCATTTCAAACGCGCTCCGCGCTACGCTGGTGAGGCCAAATACAGTTCCGTCCGGCGCATGATTAAATTTGCCATGAACGCCATCACCAGTTTCTCCTACGTGCCGCTGCAACTGGCGACGTTTTTGGGTTTTATTATTGCCGGGCTGGCCGGTTTGGCGATTTTGACGGTGATTGTGCTGCGCCTGTTTGGTCCGCATGACCCGCTGGTGGGGCAGGCGACGACGCTGGTAGCGGTGCTGTTCCTGGGCGGCGTGCAGTTGATCAGTCTGGGTATTATTGGCGAGTATTTGGGACGCATTTATGACGAGGTGAAGGGACGGCCGTTATACCTGGTGCAGCAAACCTGGGGCTTCGACAAACCGTTAGACGATTAGATCCGCTTTAACCCCGACAGGTCTCGGCCTGTCGGGGTTTTACTTCCCTCCTCCCGCCAACCCACAACTTCCCTCTTCCCCAAACGTATTGTTTGACGAATGTCTGGGAGTTCTTTACCGGAACTCCTTTCTCACATTGCATAGAATTTTCATCATTTCTGCACAACTTTTGCAGATTTTTCCGTTAAAATCACGATCGAAAACTGATCAAAAACAGAACGACGTTCCTGCAAAGGAGCGTCGTTCTTGTGAGATAGGAGTTGTTTGTATGGAAAACAAGAAAAACCGGAAACGCCTTTATTGGATCATTGGTGGCGTGGTCGTGTTGGTCGTTGTGGGCGCATTTCTGGCGCTGCGCAGTCAGGCGAACCAGGCAGAGGCCGAAACGACGACCACAGAAACCGTCACCGCCTTCATGGGCGACCTGTCGGCCAGCGCGACGGCCAGCGGTTCGGTGACGCCGGGCCGCGAGGCGGTATTGTCTGTCAGCGTACCGGGCCGGGTGCAGCAGGTGAACGTCCGTGTGGGCGATGTGGTTCAGGCGGGCGACGTGTTGGTCCAACTTGATGCGACCGATCTGGCCTTGAATGTGGCTGTGGCCGAGCAAAACCTGAAGCTAAAGCAGGCCAGCCTGGCTGATTTGTTGGCCGAGCCTACGTCGTCGGAACTGGCGGCAGTGGAAACGGCCGTTCTCAGCGCCCAGGCCCAGCTAGATGATTTGCTCAGTGGCCCCACCGCCGAAGCAATCGCTGCCCAGGAGGCCAGTTTGGCCGCCGCCAATGCCAACGTCTGGTCCTCCTCCGCGCAGCTCAGTCAGGCGCAAACGGCCATCTCGGCGGCCGACATCGCCGCCGCTGAAGCCAGTCTGGCGGCGGCGGAAGCTAATTTGCGCAATGTGGAAATCCAATACACCCGCAACCCCGACCCGGACAATACGCAAGCGAATACGGCGCTGGCCCAGGCGCGGCAGCAGGTGGCGGCGGCGCAGGCCACGCTGGACAGCTTGCGCGCCGGCCCGGACGCCAATCAACTGGGCAGCGCCCAGGCGGGCCTGTCTGCGGTGGTGGCCCAACGCGACGCCTCGGCGGCTAATCTGGACAAGTTGACGGCCGCGCCGTCGGCGGCGCAGGTGGCGGCGGCGGAAGCGCAGGTGGCGCAGGCCCAGGCCAGCCTGGACAGTTTACTAAGCGGCGCAACCGAGGAACAACTCACCGCTGCCGAAGCCGAGGTGGCCCAGGCAGAAATCAGCCTGGCCGATGCGCAAGACGCGCTGGATGGCATGACGATGACTGCGCCATTTGCCGGAGTGGTCACGGCCGTTCACTTCAACGAAGGCGAATTTGCCAGCGGCCCGGTGGTCGAAATGGTAGACAACGCCAGCCTGGAAGTGATTTTGGAAGTGGACGAAATTGACGTGGGTAAGCTGGCCGTCGGTCAGACGGCCACCATTACGCTGGAAACCTGGCCCAACCAGGAAATTAGCGGCGAGATTGTGTCCATTGCGCCTGGCGCCACCGTGTCGCCGGGCAGCTCTCTGGTGATTTACGAAGTCCACGTGCAGTTGGGCGAAACCGACCTGCCGGTTCTGGTGGACATGACGGCCAACGCCAACCTTGTCACGGAAGAAAAAGCCGGCGTGTTGTTGGTTCCCAATCAGGCCATCAACGTAGACCGTACCTCCGGCAAGTACAGCGTCAATGTATTGTTAGCCGACGGCCAGACGCAGGCAACCCCCATTACGATTGGGCTGCGCGACGGCCGTAACACCGAAGTAACCAGCGGCCTAAACGCCGGTGACGAACTGGTGGTGGGCAACGCTGCCCCCCGCTTCGATTTCACCGCCGGTCCGCCACAGGATTAATAGTTGATAGTTGG